>NZ_JAPCIV010000016.1:0-117904 GCF_027707585.1 Aeromonas sp. QDB39
ACCACGGGAATTTCTGCGCAGTCGGGTATCACAACCCTAAGCGGGAAAAAGTGTCTGGATCTATGGGGTCAAATCCAGACCGGACCCTTAGCCATTGTGCCACCAGCGTTAATTACCATCCTTCAAATCTTTTGTCGGTTGGGCTCAATTTCTTTCTGCGCACCCCCTCAACCCCCTCCATAGACTGGCCATGAATCATCCACCTCGTAGGAGAACACCATGAACAAGCGTATCAGTGCACAGCCCTTCGATTTCACCTTCGACCCGGCCACCACAGCCCTCATCGTGATCGACATGCAGCGTGATTTCGTCGAACCAAATGGATTTGGTCATGCCCTCGGTAACGATGTTTCCCTCGTGCGCCGGGCTATCGAGCCCTGCCGCAAAGTACTGGATGCGGCTCGAGCCAAAGGCATGTTGGTCATCCACACACGTGAAGGTCATCGTCCAGATCTGACCGACTGTCTGCCTGCCAAGCTGGTCCGTGGCGGCAAGCGTTTCATCGGGGAGCCAGGCGCCATGGGTCGCATCCTGGTGCAAGGTGAAGCGGGCCACGACATTATCCCCGAGCTCTACCCCATCGCTGGCGAACCGGTGATCGACAAGCCGGGCAAGGGGGCGTTTTACTCCACCGACCTGCACCTGATCTTGCAAGCCCGCGGCATTCGCTCCCTCATCATCTGCGGCGTCACCACCGAGGTCTGTGTGCAGACCACCGCCCGTGAAGCCAACGACCGTGGCTATGAGTTGGTGATCCCGGCAGATTGCTGCGCGTCCTACTTCCCCGAATTCCACAGGATCACCCTCGAGATGATCCAGGCCCAAGGCGCCATCGTCGGCTGGGTTAGCGACGCAGAACAACTGGTCGCAGCCCTAAAAGACTGACCCCCGGGGCCTATCGCCCCACCTTCTATTGACTGACAGAAGGCCCGTGACCGGGTCAGGGCCTTCTGCACCCGTTTACTACGGAAACGCTGACATGTTGCACTACAAAATCTATTCAAATCTCTACAAGGACTCTGTCTCGCTGATGCAGGTCTCCTCCCGTCTGAGTGGACTGGAGGGCGTGCGTCAGGCCTCCGTCGCTATGGCAACCGATGCCAACCTCGATCGGATGCGCGATGCAGGAATGGCGATCACTGTTGCGGCCAAACCCAGCGATCTGCTGATCGCCCTGCTGGCCGATGAGGCCGTTGGCGAACAGGCGCTGGCACTGGCCGACGAACTGCTGCGCCCTGCACCGGTTGACGACACCCCTGGAGCTGTCGGCCAGCGGCCTGCCACCGCTCTGGCCATGGGCAAGGAGCGTGACAACGACGCCAACCTCGCCCTCATCTCGGTACCCGGTCGTTACGCTGCCGCCGAAGCACTCAAGGCACTGCACCTTGGCATGAACGTCATGCTGTTTTCCGACAACGTGCCCGAAGCACAAGAGCTCGCCATCAAGGCGTTCGCCGCGCAGCGCGACTTGCTAGTGATGGGTCCCGACTGCGGCACCGCCATCGTTAATGGCATGCCGCTGGGGTTTGCCAATGTGGTACGCCGCGGCACCATTGGCCTGGTAGCGGCATCCGGCACAGGCCTGCAAGAGGTGAGCTGTCGCATTCATCATCTAGGCGAAGGAGTCTCCCAGGCACTCGGCACCGGAGGGCGCGACCTGCATGAAGAGATCGGCGGCCTGAGCATGCAACAGGCGATCCGGATACTGGCCGCCGATCCCGGCACCCGCCTTATCGTCCTGATATCCAAGCCGCCCTCAGAAGCCGTGAGCCAACAGGTGCTGACCCTGGCCCGTGAGTGCGGCAAGCCGGTGGTGGTGCATTTCCTTGGTGCCGACTGTACCGCCCTGGCAGAACAAGGCGTCCTCCCCGCCACCAGCCTGCAACATGCGGCCGATATGGCCGTGGCCACCCTGCATGGTGAGGTACTGCCCCCCTCTGCCTGCCTCGATGATGTGGCTCTTGAACAGGCGCAAAGTACCCTCGGCGCAATGACGCAAGGTCAGCGGGATATTCGCGGCATCTTTGCCGGCGGCACCTTCTGCTACGAAGCACAACTTGCCCTCATCGCTGCCGGTCTCGAGTGTGAATCCAACGCGCCGGTTAAAGGTGCCTCTGTGCTGCAAGATCCCACCCGTGGTTATGGCCACAGCTTGGTGGACATGGGTGATGACGAGTTCACCCAAGGCCGCCCTCACCCCATGATCGACCCAACCCTGCGCAACGCACGTCTGTTGCAGGAGGCCGCCGATCCCACTACCGCCATCTTGCTCTTTGATGTGGTACTGGGCTATGGCGCGAGCCTCGATCCCACTGGCGAACTACTCACCACGCTGGCGCATGCACGCCATAAGGCCGGGCAGGCTGGACGCCAATTCATCGCTATCGCCCACGTCTGCGGCACTGAGCTCGATCCCCAACCGCGCCAGCAGCAGATCGATCGTCTGCGCGAGGGGGGCGTGCTGATCGCCCAAAGCAACATGCAAGCCGCCCAGCTTGCCGCCCGACTGGCCCTGCAACTGAAGTGAGAACCAAGATGATCATTCAATCCGCCAACCCCCTGTTTCAACAACCGCTCCGGGTACTGGGTCTGGGCCTGCAGAGCTTTTCCGACAACCTGACCGATGCCGGCGGTCAAGTGCTGCATCTGGCCTGGCAACCGGTCGCCGAAGGAGATGATGCCGCCAACTGGACGCTGGCCACCCTACTGGAAGATCCGCGCATTCAGGCTGCCAACGAGCAGGCAATGCAACGCTACCTCGAAGCCCAACCCACCCTGATCGGCGTGAGCGTCGCCAGCCGAGAAATATCAGCCCTGAATGGCAAACGCCGCATCCTGCACGCTGGCCCTCCCATCGACTGGAGTGACATGTGCGGCCCGATGCAGGGCGCCATCGCAGGTGCCATTGTGTTCGAAGGCTGGGCCAGGGATGCCGACAGCGCCATGGACATGGCCGCACGGGGCGATATCGCACTCGAGCCCTGCCACCACTATCAGGCCGTCGGCCCCATGTCCGGCATCATCAGTCCTTCTATGCCCGTCTGGGTGGTAGAGAATCGTGCCCACGGCAACCGTGCGTTTTGCAACTTCAACGAAGGGCTCGGCAAGGTCCTGCGCTTTGGAGCCAACAGTGATGAGGTGCTGAACCGCCTGCGCTGGATGGGGGACGTACTGGCCCCGACCCTGGCCGCTGCACTCGAGCAATGCGGCGAAATTGAACTCAAGCCTCTAATCGCCCAAGCCTTGCATATGGGGGACGAGTGCCATAACCGTAATGCGGCAGCCAGCGGCCTGCTGTTCAAGCGCCTTGCTCCGACCCTTGCCAGACTTGATCGTGGACCAGAGGTGCTGGAGTTCATCGCTGCCAACGATCACTTCTTCCTCAACCTCTCGATGGCCGCCTGCAAGGTGATGCTCGATGCGGCGCACGGCGTGCCTCACAGCACCATGGTGACCGTGATGGCCCGTAACGGCGTCAACTTCGGCATCCGCCTCTCCGGCACTGGCGATCGCTGGTTCCAGGCTCCGGCCAACCCGGTAAACGGCCTCTTCTTCCCCGGCTACGGTGTCGATGACGCGGCCGCCGACCTCGGCGATTCCGCCATTACCGAAACGGCAGGGATCGGCGGGTTCGCCATGGCCGCTTCACCTGCCATCGTCAAGTTTGTCGGCGGTATCCCGGCTGATGCCATCGGTCACAGCATGGCGATGCAGCAGATCACGCTGACCCAGCATCCAGCCTTTACCCTGCCGGCACTCAACTTTTCCGGTTCAGCAACCTGTATCGATGCCCGCAAGGTCGTGGATCGCAACATCCTGCCTGTCATCAACACCGGCATCGCTCACAAGCAGGCTGGCGTTGGCCAGATTGGTGCAGGGATCACCACAGCCCCGCTCGCCTGCTTTGTCAGCGCTCTCTCGGCCATCGCCGGCAATCTGGAGGAATAAGCATGCAGAAGAAGAAACTTGCAGTCGTTGCTGTTGGCGGCAATGCCCTGATCCGAAGCAGTGACGAAGTATCACTCGACCAGCAATACGATGCGGTAGTCGAAACAGCACGCCATGTGGCGGACCTGATTGCTGCGGGCTGGCAGGTGGTGTTGACCCACGGCAATGGACCACAGGTGGGCTTTATCCTGCGCCGAAGCGAGCTGGCCAGTGCGCAAGTGCCGACCGTGCCGCTCGAGTACGCCGTTGGCGATACCCAGGGCGCTATTGGTTTTATGTTCCAAAACGCCCTCGGTAACGAGTTGCGGCGCCGCGGACTGGCAGACACCAAGGTCATCACGCTGGTCACCCAGACCCTGATCGATCGCTGCGACCCGGCCTTTACTCATCCCGACAAACCCATCGGTGCGCACATGAGTCAGCCGATCGCCGAGCAGCTAGCCGCAGAGCAGGGGTGGCAGATTGCCGAAGATGCCGGGCGCGGCTGGCGACGAGTGGTCGCCTCCCCAGCACCACTTGGCATCGTTGAAACTCCCACCATACGAGTCCTACTCGAGCAGGATGCGCTTGTCATTGCCTGTGGCGGTGGCGGCATTCCTGTGGTTAGGGAAAAAGACGGTTCCCTGCAGGCCGCACAAGCGGTCATCGACAAAGATCGCGCCTCAGCCCTGCTCGCGATCGAGCTGCAAGCCGACATGCTGTTAATTCCGACCGGTGTCGAACAGGTCGCCATCCATTTCGAAACACCAGAACAACGCTGGCTCGAGACCCTGAACCTTGCAGAGGCAACTCAACTGCTAGCCGACGGCCACTTCGGTGCCGGCAGCATGGGCCCCAAAGTAGAAGCCATGTTGAGGTACCTCAAGGGATGTCCTGATGGAGTGGGTCTTATCACTAATCCGCCTTCCATGGGCAAGGCTGTGCTTGGCCTCGCCGGAACCCGTTTTCTGGGTCACTGATGACAAGCGGGGCTGGGTGCCCCGCTGCAAGAAACACATCACCACGTTATTTAAGGAGTACTCATGTCTGACAACAAGGTTCTGCTCGCAGTCAACGGCACGCTGATGCGCGGCTTTGAACTGAATCCCAACATGCTGGCCGTCGACGCCGAGTTTGTCGCCGAGTCAACCACCACCGCGGATTACCGCTGCTGGAGCATCGGCGATCGCCACCCCGGCATGATCCGCTTCCCTGGTGAAGGTGCCGAGATTGCACTGGAGCTTTGGGCCGTACCGCCCGCAGGGCTTGGCAACATCCTGCAAAAAGAGCCGGCGGGCCTCTCGATTGGCAAAGTCACCCTCAAAGATGGTCAGGAAGTGCTGGGCGTGCTGGCTGAGCCTTGGCTAGTTGAGGGCGAACGGGAGATCACCGAAACCGGCGGCTGGCGTAATTACACAGGTCACCACCACATCAACTAAGCAAAGGAGAGCATCATGCGCAAAACCGAAACGAGCCCGGGAACGGCATCCGGCCTGCATATCACCATGATCCTGCTGGGTATCGCGATGACCCCAGTGCTACTCTCATCATCCAGCTTGGGTAACCAGTTGCTGGAGGGGCAGCTGATAAGTGTTGTGGCGTTGGGGGGCGCTATCCTGGCCATCCTCTCCGCCATCACCATCAGCGTGGGAGAAAAGGCCCGACTACCAACCTATGGCATAGTCAAATTTTCTTTTGGCAATAAGGGCGCCATTGCCATCAACATTCTGATGGCCATCAGCCTGTTTGGTTGGATCTCGGTCACCGCCAACATGTTTGGACATTCGGTACAAGATCTGCTCGCCCAGCAGGGCCTGTCGGTCCCGGCTCCTCTGCTGGTCGCGATGGGATGTGTGATCTTCACCGTATCGACTGCTTTCGGTTTTGCCGTGCTTGGCAAGGTGGCTCAGTTGGCCGTGCCTGTGATTGCACTGATGCTCTGCTATATCCTCAGCGTGGTACTCGATACCCCGCCTGCACCGCTGACCTCGGCCCTGAGCGGTATGGAGACCGGTGTCGCAGTGTCGAGTGTGGTAGGCACCATCATAGTGTTGGTGGCGACCCTGCCCGATTTCGGCAGCTTCGTACATAACCGCAAGCATGCCCTGATCGCCGCAGCACTCACCTTTATGGTTGCCTACCCGCTCCTGTTCTGGGCCGGGGCTACCCCGAGCAACATCACCGGGCAAGGTTCCATGCTGGGTGCGATGGCGCCGCTCGGGGCAGCGCTGCCTGCGGCCCTACTGCTGATCTTTGCCTGCGTCACCGGTAACGCCGGCAATATGTTCCAGGGCACACTGGTCGTCTCAACCCTGCTTGAGCGTATCCCCAAATGGCAGATATCCATCGCTCTGGGCGTGCTGGCAACGCTGGTTGGAAGCATGGACATTATGAGCTGGTTTATCCCTTTCCTGCTCTTCTTGGGTATCGCAACACCGCCGGTGGCCGGCATCTACATCGCCGACTTCCTGCGCTATCGCAGCCAGGGGTATGACGAGCGACTGCTGGCCCAAGAGCCGGCGATCAAATGGATCACCTTTGTAGTCTGGATCCTCGGCTCGCTAGTCGGCTTTTTGACCGCCAACAGCGTCATCACACTGACCATGATCCCGTCGCTGGACTCCATACTGGTCGCCAGTCTGGGTTACCTGGCCCTGAGCCGCCGTCCGGCCCTCATGGTCAGCAAGCGGACAAGCTGAGTTCCGCATATAGTCAAAAGGCCGCATCTGCGGCCTTTTTTATGAACAGATCGGCACTAGCCAAGTGGCCCAAGCAAGCCTTGCAGCAAGGCCGGATCGCGTAATTGCTGTAACCACCAGCTAAAACAGGGGCGCGTGTGCTGACGCTGCCAGGCCAGGAACAGAGGCGTGGATTGCTTCGGAGATTCCACCGTCATCACCTGCAGGCGACCATCATCAATCAACGGCTGGCCAAAATGACGCGGCACAAAACCAATACCAACCCCTTCTGATTGCAGAGTGAGCTTGCTATGAAAATCGGGCACCTGCAGCGCTTTCTGGCCACGCAGTAGCCAAGCCTCTTGGGGTTTGAGCTGGACTGAGGTATCTCGAATGCAAATTGCCGGATAACGACGCAGGTTGCGATCCGTCAGGGGCTGGGGCAAATTGGCCACCGGATGACTCGGGCTCACAGCAAAGACCCACTCCACCATTCCCATCGGTTCTGCACCTATTTCACTATTGGCAATCACCTGGTTGGGCGCACCTACAGCAATATCGGCACGTTTGCCCAACAGGGCATCCCACACCCCATCGTGAACATCAATGGCGAGCTGAATTTCAGTTTGGGGGAAAAGCCGCTCGCATTCATGCAGCAAGGGGGTGAGCGGCGCCAGCGAGAGGATGTTGTTAAAAGAGAGGCGGATCGAGGGCTCAACTCCCATGGCAATCAGGCGAGTCGAGTCTTCAAGACTGTTAAGTTCTCCCAAGATCAACTCACCACGTTTGATAAAGTGGTAGCCTGCCTCCGTAAGCACCAACTGCTTTCCCTGACGTTCGAACAGACTGACACCGAGAGAGTCTTCAAGTTTGTGCAGGGTGTAACTGAGCGCGCTCGGTACCTTGTGCAGTTCTTGGGAGGCGGCGGCAAAGCTGCCACAGCGGGCAATGACAATAACAACTTTGATCGCGTCGGCAGTGATTACCATGAAGTACAGCTCCTTTTTGGGGATGCATTGTAACATCTCCCTCACTTCGCAACGGGACAATGAATACTGGGGGGGATTCAAAATACTTGATTAACCATGTTGCCACTTGCCTTCTTGAGCGGTACCAACGCAATTAATCATTGGCTTCATCACGGCTATAGTTCCAACTGCCGCATTAATAGACCTGATTAGTCTGCTATCAGTGCGATTGAAAAGTAACTCAGATAGATATCATCAGGAGACACCAAGCAAAGATCGCCGTAAGTCCGCTTGGGAGCACCATTGCGGCCTCCCAAGTTATCGGTCCTGGTATCCCATCGGTCTGTCATCGATGCGCACTGTGAGTCATTAAGGCGCCAGTCGCGCCACCAGCTTATCAACCACCTCCAGCACCAGCGCTCTGTCAGCTGTATCGAGTTTGGCCAACTGTTGGCTGAGCACAATGCCTTGTTCGGTAGGGCGGTTGCTGGTCTCACGCAGGAAGTCTGCGAGCTCACAGCCAAACAGCTGAGCCAGCTCAGCGAGCCGCACGACGGTCGGCACCACGAGACCTCGCTCCATCCGGGAGACGGCTTCCATACCTATCTTTAAGTGCTCTGCCACTTGCTCCTGAGTCAGTCCTGCCAGCTGGCGTTGGCGTCCAATCGCTTTGCCCACGCTCTTGGCCAGCTCTTCAGAGTTGATGCTTGTCATAAGTCCTCCAGTCAACCCTGATAGTTGACTATGGACTTTCATTGACATTAAGGACCCTTTGCGATGAGGATCACCCTATTAGATCTAATTCACTGGAATAGTCACCCCAACATCGAAAGGAGTTCAACACGACCTAACCTCAATCTATCCCCTTGGTGGCATTTGGCTATCAGCCCTCACCACCATTAACCCATTACGTTTACACCCATTAGCCCGACAGGCTCGCCTCGTCGGTCAGGCATCCGTTTGCCATTTTTATTAAGGAGAGATCATGAATCGCACACTGTTTTATCCCTTACTGCTGGCTTGTGGCCTATCACTGAGCGCTTGCGATACAGCATCCGCTAATAGCCCAGAATTCAGTCTGGAAGTGGAATACACCGCTATCGGGCGACCTCAGATAGTCGTCACCTCGCTCAACGATCAAGTCACTATTCAGAAGGTGCTGATTAATGGCGGCAAGAGTAAATGCCGGGTGATGCTGCGCAATGACATCGGTGGTCAGCTTGGGGGGACCCATTTCCCGTTCAAGCTCAATTACACCGAAAGCTGGCGGCTGGTCATGACCGAGCCGTGCCGATTGAGAGAGGTCACCCTTTTCACCAATCTGGGCAATGCCTCTTACACCATTGAATAAGTCGTCTGGAGAGTGACATGACAGAAAACATCAAACTGGCCCTGTGGTGCACATGGTTATCGCTGTTTGCCTTACCGGCCTGGGCTGCGCCCCAGTTCACTGTGCCAACGGTCACTAAACGGGTACCGGCCAACGTTGATGGTACCCTCAATTTCGCCAGCATGCAGTTTTGGATAGAGACCTCGAAAGGGGAACGAATCATGCTGATGCCGCTGGATGAAGATGAGCCAAGGCTCATACCCAGGGTCAGCCAGCCGGTTTCACTGAACGGTTTTATGCTGACCTATTCAGATGGCAGTCGTTACTTCGAGCCCTCCTTTGCACCTGCGTCAGTTGCATCAAGTACCACGTCATTTACCATCGTGAAAAATGACGAGGACAGTATCGTCATCCGGTATGGGGATGACGTGCTGCTGCGCACCGATGAATATGACGCCATCAAGCTCACGCACCGATTGCCGCTGGCCAACGGGCAGGCGGTCTTGTTTGAGCTACACAGTGGCGGAGTGGCATGCCCGGTGCTCTATCAGTTGGCTGTCGCCCAGACGGGTGTGTTGACCATGCTTTCACAGCCCTTTGGTACCTGTAGTGATGAAGGCAAGCTGACCCCCGCCCCCAACGGTTTCACCCTCGACCTGCCCGGCAATCCTCGTCAGCGCTGGGTATGGGATACCAACAGCTTGACGCTGCGCAAGCAGTCCTGACCACCAGCCTCCACACATTCACCACCATCAGGGCACCCGAAGGTGCCCTCTGTTTTATGCCGCATTTTATTTAAGGAACTGTTCATGTCATTACCACAACCGGGGGACCACCTCGTTTCACTCCGCACAGGTTACCAGCACCACGGTCTCTATCTAGGGGGCCATCAGGTCATCCACTACCAGGGGGTCAGTGCCGGTATACATTCCGGTCAGATAGCTATCACCACGCTTGCCGAGTTTAGCCAAGGGCGGGGCTATCGCATCCAGCACCATAGCGCACGAGCCTTCAACCGGGAGGAGAGTATCGACCGTGCTTACTCCCGCCTAGGAGAGGCACACTACAGCACACTCTTTAACAACTGCGAGCACTTTGTGCTTTGGTGCATCGAGGGCTTTCACTACAGCAAGCAGATAAACCAACTCATTGCCACGGGGTGTATCGCACATCAGGCACTTCGCACTGTGGCTCGGCAGCCTACCCTTACGGCCCTGCCTGGCATGGCCACCAACACGGTACTGACCCCGTCAGCAACTACCGCTGTGACCGCTGCAGTAGGTACGTTGCTGGGAAGCTCAGCCACCTCGCTGGCGGCCCCCTTGGCAGCCACCTACGGCCTCTACCGCGTCTGGCGCTGGCTCAGGGATTAACGGTTCTCACATTCGATACGAAAGGACACACCATGATGACCATGCCATTTCACCTGGCAGGGATGGCCCTGCCGATTTCTCCCGAACTGTCTGACTTGCTGCGCAGCGTCGTGCGGGAACAACGGCTCGACCTCACCCACCTCTCGACACTGACTTTTAACTTTCGCAGCCCCGGCTACAGTGCCGAAACAGGTGGCATCCATCCGTTAGAGCTGCGACTGATCCGGGGGTTGCACGGCTGGGTCTTCGATTACATCACTGACTTCAGTTATCAGAGGCTGGGCCAGGATGCCGAGCTCTGCAAGGAACTCGACTTCAACTTCTCTTGCGACAAGCACTATCTGCAGGGCTGGGGACCACTGCCCGGCGTGGAAGCACGGGAACTGTTTACCCTGTGGCAGCGCAATTTCATTAGCTACGCCCAGTTGGGGTATTTCACCGTCACGGTCAGCGGAGATTAGGAGGTGTGTAATGACTAACAAACTGCCGCTCTCCTACTACTCATGCCAGTGGCTAGGGCTGGTCGCCGCCAAAGCCAAGCTGCAACCAACTCGCCAAGGCGAGCGCTGGTTGCTGCACCTCACCCCTGGTAGTCCAAATGCCCGCACCGTCACACTGCATCTGTGCTGGTCTGGCGTGCAGTGGCAACTGTTATCCCTCACCAATGCCGAGGACTGGCACACCATGAGCCAGCCTATAGATGAAATCTGTGTGGACCCTCAGCGTCGCTGTTTCTGGCGCTGTCAGGCAGGTCCAGTCCCGCTCTCTGACCAGCCCCGTGTATTGGGGAGCTTTTTGAGCAACCTGCAGCGCACCTGCATTCATCACGGTTATCGCGTGGAGAGTGACCCCTTACCCCAAGAGGAGGCGCACGATGCCCAAACAACCGATAGCCGTTGAGCTGGAAGATGGCGAGACGCAGGTGGTGCGTGACAGTGGCCTAACCGTACAAGGCACCTGCGTGCAGTGGAAACCAGCGGGCTGGCCTTGGCCACCTGGGTCGCTGACTACGACGCCATCGGTACCGCCTACCAACTGGCGGAACGGCTGAGCGTTGCGCTCGCAGCCCCCTCACCGTGCAGGTCCCCGGCATCGCTGATACCGATGAAGCAGGAACCCACCGCTAGGGAAGGCGTCACCACCCAGGCCAACTGAACTACCTTCAAAGTGAACCAACAACCTCTTTGCATTTAGCCCCGGGATGCCTCGCGCTGCCGGGGTTTTTCTTTTTCTGGAGACCACCATGCGTTACCACAAACTCAAAGCTGGGGAATGCCCCGGCACTTATGTCGTCACCGAGCCGGTGACCGAGCAAGACCTGCTGCGTATCGCCAACCAGATTGCTCGCAAGCGACTGGCCAAAGGCACCGCCATCACCAACACCACCGAGGCCGCCAAGCGGCTGCAAACCCTGCTGCAGGACCGGGAGCACGAAGTGTTTGGCGCACTGTTCCTTGACTCCCAGTATCGCATACTGGCTTTTGAGGAGCTGTTTCGTGGCACCTTGGACAGTACCAGCATCTACCCACGGGAAGTGGTCAAGCGTGCCCTGCGACTCAATTGCGGGGCCATCATCGCAGTCCACAATCACCCCAGCGGTGACCCGGAGCCCAGTCACTCAGACCGGGTCTTCACCCAAGCCCTCAAAGAGGCCTTGGCGCTGGTCGATGTACGATTGCTTGACCATCTGGTGGTCGGTGCCGAGGGAGTCGTCTCGCTGGTCGAGCGAGGTCTGCTATGAACCTTACTTCAGCGAAATCACACCTCACCGCCCTCGATATCCTCATCGAGTTGCGCTGTTGGTTGACAGACAACGTCGAGATGCAAGCAGAACCCACCATCGTGGCTCATCAGCCCAATTGCTACCGGCTCACCCAGGCTGACTGTATCGAGGCCATTGATGCACAGCTCCATCAGCTGCGCCAAGAAGAGACAAACACCATGCGATTACCCAATCCCTATTCTCTGGAGGAAACCCTAGGCAAACTGCGTCATAGCCTGGCAGCCGCCAGCAACGAGGAGGCGTTGACATTGCTGGAGAAGGCCGTCACCAAGGCCTGTGACGACGAGGTTTATGCCAAGCAGTTTGAAGAGACCTTGCCGCGGGGATCCACCATCGAGATCCGTGACTGCCTCAGTTACTTTGGCGACTACTTCGAGCGATCCCGAGACACACCGCCCTATTTCCCGCACCACGATGCCGTCAATGGCATTGATTGTGCATTCTACGCCATCCTGTTCGATGTGGCTCACCCAAGCGCAGTACTGGTGCACGAATAACGCCAGCATCCCCAAACCTGGATCATCAGCGCCACAATCCGGATATCCCGATATCACCTAAAGGGCCACCTCACTGCAGGTGGCCTTTTGCATTTCAAGGAGCTATTACCATGTCTGCCTTCATGATCGACCGCCAGGATTACCTGGCCTTTGCCGTACAGTTGCACCGCTTTTGCAATGCTCCCATGCCACCGCACTACACCCTTGAGTTGCTGCGATCCTTCTGGTGGCTGCCGCCAGCAGGCACGACCAGTACCTGGACGTGGCGGGTTGACCGGTTAGTGCGACTGATGATGCTCGCCAATCGGCGGGCGGTCTGGCATCGCTATCAGCTAGGACGTCAGCAGGAACGCAAGGAACCGCGCCAGCACCGTTCAAACAAGCTGAGTCCGCTTAAACCTGCCCATCATTACCACCAGGAATCGCTCACCGATAGCGAGCTGGTGGCGCTGTACAAATTCACCTGCTGCACCCTGTACCAATCGAGCGAATGGAGTGGGAGCACCGAGCAGGCTCCCCGGCTTGTAAAAGTAATACAGCAGTTGCAGCAGGCGCTGGCGCAAGACGTGCTGACCCGGCTGTCACTGTGGGAGCAAGCACCCTGGGGAGAGATGTAATGGTTCTCTCCATCACCCTGACGGTGACAAGCTCACTATCGAACTCAAGCGCCCACCTGGCTCAGCGCATCGCCGATGACATGGCACACCTGCATCATCGTCTGGGAGATGCGGTGAGCGATGAACTGGGCATCAATATCAGTTATCTGGTCGAACAGTTTGCGCTGCTTGCAGCGGCCTACCGTTCACCAGCTGAAATGGAGAAACAACAATGATTGAGTTCAACGACAGCTTTAGCCAAGCCGCCGTAGCGGAGGCCATGTGTGCCCATTCAGGACTCGCCAAGCTCATCAGTCAGCAGTTGATGCTGCCGGGCTTTGCCTATGCCCACGATGTGGAGGGGCGGCGTATTGCAGGCCCGCTGGTGGCGCCCAACCCGGTGTTGCACAAGACCACGCTCTTTGTCAGCCCACGGGATATGCGTGAGCACCTGCCACGAGAGATTAACTTCGCACGCTTTCGCTGCTCCTGTAATGCAGCGGGTCAGCCGGTCGGTGAGTGGCAACGGGTAATTGTCGGGGCCTACGTCAACCACGGTAGTAATGACAAGCCGGATTGGAGTAGTCACACCTGAGCCACGGCCACCAGCACAAACAAGACCCCATACAACCCCTCACTCCGAGGGGCTGTTTGCATTTTAAGGAAACCCCACCATGCATGACTTACGTGATTACAACACCCTGTCCGCTCGGCAGATCACTGCTGCCATCGGTCAGCTCAACCACAACACCGCCCCGAAGATAATGACCCACTTGGCATTGCGGGCCACACAACCACACTCGCTAGGTAATGGCCGTAGCAGAGCCAAAGCCCTCAAGCTACTGCACCGGGTCAAGAAGGCCCGCAAGGCGGGCTGTATCCCGTTTGAACTCACCGTGACGGGTTGCCGCATCGACCGAGGGAGCCATCAGGCAGACCGCTACTACTACGACCGAACACTACTGGCCCAGGGCTGGCAGCAATACGACACCGAGGAAGATGCATGGTATTTCGGCATCTGGATTCACACAGAGAAGCTCGAAACCTTTACCTACGCCGAAGGGGATACCTGCCATGTGATAGCACCGAACGTCGAGGCGTTTCGCTCTGAACTGGCGCGGCTCTACCAGTACTACCAGCAAGCCCCTGCGTTTATCAGTATCGACCCGGACGTAGGCGTTGTGACCCACCACTTTGAAGCCAAACCGGAGGTGTGAGATGGCAAAGAACATCACTATCAAGGTGCCCGGCAAACATCCGCAAACCGGGGAACACACTACCTTCGAGCTCAAGGGGCAACGCATGGATATCGACATCGGCGGCCAGGCCGTGCCCTTCCTGATTCACGGGAGGGGCATAGGGACGTCGCTCACCCACATCCCGAGCGGCCACCGCATCGCCCTGCTCGGTGGCTGGCTCACAGCGCGTTACGAAATACCTGAAAATAAGCCCAGCAGAACGGCCTGCGCCCAGACTGATTGGTGGCCCAGTACGGCTCACTGCTCTTGCTGGACCGGCTCAATGGCTAGCGGTTATTAATGAGACGACTGACATCGCTCGTTGACACCCCTCCGTCTCGTTTATCCCCAAACAGCATAAAGGGCCAGCCCTCATAGGCTGGCCCTTTGCATCATTGGGGTCACCGAACACAACCTGCCTTATCAACAGGCTCGAGGTGCATCGCGATGCCCCCGAGCATAACAGGCTGCATCTGCTCAACCTATGGCCATGCCCCATCCCACATGTCCTGCCACACACATTCACATTCCTGAGATCCAAGCTTTCACACTGCCTTCCAGCATCAGCTGGGGTCTGCCGCATGAGATCTCACCACGCTTTGGCGATCGTCTGATACAGAGCCGCTACCGATTCGATTTTTTATCCGAGCGAACCAGTCTGATCGGCAAATAGACTAAAGGAAATATAGATAGGCTCGACAATGCCTTTGCAGTCATTATCAAACAACTGGAGACCAAGTTACTGGCCGGTGAACTGGACGCCCAACGTCAGCAATGCATCACAATCAAGCATGATGGGGTCCCCTGTGAAGCTGATACCTTCTGCAGCCATAGTTACCTCTATATCGTAATTGGCTCTATTGAGTAATATTATTTCAATTGTTCTCATCCATTCATGGCATTAATACACATATTTGAGCTCATCCAAGTAATTGGTATCCATTTTGAGAAACAATCCAAGCAAGTGTGCACTGGCGCCATAAAAGCCAAACTGGTCGGCAGCGCGACAGGCGCTTTCGAACTTGTCGAACCACCCCAGCAGGTGGCCGTGCAGCAGCGCTTCCTGCTCGTCGAGCCAGCGTTCCCGCTCGGCCGCGCTCTTGGCTTCCGCCGCGCGGATGATGAGATTGCCCATCAGATCCAGCTCGATGGCCAGATGATCCGCAGGCTCTTTGTATTTATCGCTGACATTGATACCAAGGCGATCGAGGCGGGCTTGCATCTCGGTCATCGGGGCCTGCATCAGCAACTTGGCCTCGCCGCGGTAGAGCGATTCGTAGGGCAGGGCGCCCTGTTTGGGATCCACCAGAAACAGGCCGGCGAAGTCGGCGGCCAGTTCCAGCTGGCGATCCGGGCGCACCAGCAGGCGCGCGATGGCGTCGTTGAGTTCGGCCACGGCTTCGCGCATTGGATCCTGGGTGGAGAGGCTTTTCAGGAAGCTTCGTACATCATAGGTGTCATATTCGGCGATCTGCTCATCACTGAGCTCGGCGGCGAACAGGGTGGAGAACCACCAGTAGAGTTCGGCCCGGCGTTCGCTGGTAGCCATAAATTCCTGCATTTTTCCTCCGTGGATGGCAATCAGGAGCCATAGAGGCTCCCGATTCTAACGACGTTAAAAATAAAGAAAACTCAAGGGGGCGCTTTCGTCCCTTTGGGGTCAGAGTGCCGGGAACATGGGGTCGATGCCCTTGGCAGATTCCGGCGCGCCGAAGGCAGTGACGGCGGGAGCCTGTCCGCGGAACTTCTCGATCTCCACCAGCGCGGTATGGGCCGTGGTGGCCTGCGCCAGGCTGGAGGAGCCGATGTCGGCAGTCAGCACGTTGGGATCGCCGTAGGTACAGAGCGTACCTACTTTGCCGCCTTCTTGCGGACCATACCAGGCACCTTCCTGAATGCGTACCACGCCGGGGGCGTAATCATCGCTTACCACCAGACCAGCCAATACCTGACCGCGGCCGTTGAATACCCGCACCAGATCGCCGTCCTTGAGGCCACGGGATTTGGCATCCTGTGGATTCATATAGACTGGCTCGCGACCCTGTACCGTGTAGGTGGCGCGGTAGTTGTCGGAGGAGCAGAGCTGGCTGTGCAGCCGCTTGTCCGGGTGGCAGGATTGCAGGTGCAGCGGATACTGTTTGCTGCCCGGCCCGCCGTGAGAGCGCTCGTAGGGCTCGATCCAGACCGGGTGACCCGGACAATCCCCATAGCCGTAGTCAGCGATGGTCTTGGAGTAGATCTCGATAAGGCCGGACGGGGTGCCGAGCGGTTCTAGATCCGGCTCCTGACGGAACGACTCGTGGCGTACCCAGGGTTGGCCCGCCGGGAAGGTGACGAAGCCTTCCCCGTGCCAGAACTGGCTGAAACGGGGCAGACGAATGCCGATGCCGCGGCCCTGCAGGCGGGCGTCGTCATAGATGCTCTGGATCCACTCCAGCTTGCTCTTGCCACCGGTGAACTCGGCCTCGCGACCGAAGCGACGGCAGAGATCGGCAAAGATGTCGTAGTCATCGCGCGCCTCGAACAGCGGCTCCACTACCTTGTACATGGCCAGAATGCCCGCGTTGGAGTGGGAGCCCCACTGCTCGATGTCATCGCGCTCATAGGTGGTGGTGGCGGGCAGCACGATGTCGGCGAAGCGGCAGCTGGCAGTCCACTGGTGATCGATGCTGACCACGGTTTCCAGCTTGCGCCAGGCGGCGACCATCTTGTTGCGATCCTGCTGGTGGTGGAACGGGTTGTTGCCGCAGAACACCGCCATCTTCATGTGGGGGTAGGTGATGGTCTGGCCGTTGAAGGCGATCTGCTTGCCCGGATTGAGGATGCAGTCGATGAAACGGGCCACCGGAATGAATTTGGAGTAGCCCTTCCAGTCGCCGTCATGGCGCGGCTTGACCCCGGGAATGACCGAGCTGAAACCGGACATGATGGGGCCGCTGGAGGTGATGGTACCTGCCCCGTTGTAGTGCCAGCCAAAGCCGTAACCACCGCCTGGCAGACCGATCTGGCCAATCATCGAGGCCAGAACCACCAGCATCCAGGCGTACTGCTCGCCGTGGTGCATGCGCTGCACGCACCAGCCGCCGATAAGCTGGGTACGGCCGCTGCTCATGGTGCGGGCCAGCTCGCGAATGGTCTCGGCAGGGACGCCACAGATGGCGGCGGCCCACTCGGCATCCTTCACCTGACCATCGCTGGTGCCCAGCAGGTAGGGCAAGAACTTGTCAAAGCCGGTGGTGTAGTCTTTCAGGAACTTCTCGTCGTGACGCTTCTCGCTGTAGAGGGTGTGGGCGATGCCCAGCATCAGCGGCACATCGGTCTGCGGATTCAGGGTCACCTGATCGCAATTGAGGTACTTCTGGGTCTTTGATTTGACCGGATCGATGCTGATGACCCGGATCTCGCCTTTGGCCACCTTCTCTTTCAGCTGCGCCCAGTAGTCGTAGACGCTGTGATCCGGCACCAGCCAGCCCACCTGCAGGTTTTTGACGGGGTCGGAGCCCCAGATGACGATGGTCTTGCTGTGCTCCAGCACCAGCGGCCAGGAGGTCTGCTGCTCGTACACCTCCATGGCGCCCGCCACGTGGGGCAGGATCACCTGAGCGGCGCCGGTGGAGTAGTCACCGGCCTTGGCCAGATAGGTGCCATGCAGGTTCATAGCGCGTCCCAGCATGGCGCCAGCGGAGTGCAGTTTGCCCACCGACTGCCAGCCGGAGTGACCGGCGTAGAGGGCGCTCGGGCCATAGATTTTCTGCACCCGCTCCAGCTCGTGATAGAAAAAATCGAGCGCCTGTGACCAGGTGACCCGCACAAAGCGGTTCTGGCCGCGTTCGCTGGTGTCGGACTGGTGGCCCTTACGCAACCAGTCCAGTCGCACCATGGGGTAGCGGATGCGGGAGGGGTTGTAGACCACTTCACTCAAGGCCTTGAGCATCTCGGTGGGGTGCTTGTCATGCTCGAATGGCAGGGTCTCGACCCAGCGGCCATCGACCACCCGGGCGCGGAAGGCACCCCAGTGGGAACCGGACTGCACCAGCTTGTCGCCGGACTCGGCGGCCATCACGGCGCGACCGAGCAGGGAGGGGCCGATCAGGGCAGAGGCGCCGCTGGCCAGCAAGCCGCCCAGAAAACCACGACGGGAAATATTGATCATCTTGTTATTCCTCTTTCGAATCCGGACTTAGTGGCTGCCCTGACCACCGGTATCGGCGGCATGGTTTTGCAGGTATTTGAGCAGGGTGCGCTCCTCTTCCTTGCTCAGGCGATAGTAGGCAGACATCGCCTTGAGTCCCGAGATCCAGCCGTTGGCAGTGAAGTGAGCGGGATCCGGTGCGCCGTGGCAGGAGTTGCAGGTGGATTTGTACATCTCGCCGGCGTAATCCCAGATCGGTTTGAGCGAGGATTCAAAGCCCTTGCCATCGACCCAAGCCTGCACCTGAACCTGTTCCCACTTGATATGGGTGGCGCTGTCGGTCTCCTGCTTGAGCACTTTCTCGCTCGCTTTCAGTTCGTCACGGATGGTGGCGACGAAGACCCGCTTGCCCATGTATTCGCTCAGCACCCGGCCCTTGCCGTCGCTCTCGCGCCACCCTTCGATGGTCACCTTGAGGCGATCGCCGCTGCGGTCTACGACGTCGATGCGGGAGGCTGGCAGCAGTTTGCCGACCGGGTCGGTGCTCTGTTCGCTGGCATAGAGATCTTTTTCACCCAAGTTGTAGAGGGTCTCGGCGGCTGGCGCCTCTTGCGCGTCGTTGACCAAGGTGGCGTAAGTGGCCCGGAAGCCGCCCGCCATGTTGGGCAGTTCGTGGGCGATCCCCTTGTGGCACTCGATGCAGTTCATGTTCTTCGCCGCCGCATCTTTCATCGCCAGCGCTGCTGCCGGGGACTGCTTGGCGTGATCCATGTTGTCGTAGCTGTGGCAGGACTTGCAGGTCTTGGAGTTCTGGCTGCTCATCCGAGCCCACACCTTCTCGGCCAGATGCAGGCGCCGGTCCTCGAACTTCTCCTGGGTGTCGATGCTGTGGCCTATGTACTCCTGATAGAGGTCGTTGGCTGCCTCCATCTTGCGGGCCACCTTGCCGACAAAGTCCTTCGGCTGGTGACAGTCGGTACAGACCGCCTGTACCCCGGAGGCATTCTTGAAGTGGATGGACTCCTTGTACTCCGGATAGACGGTGTCTTTCATGGAGTGGCAGGAGATACAGAATTCGAGGCTGCTGGTTTTCTCAAAACCATAGTGCAGGCCGACGGTACCCGCGAGGGTGACGCCGACGCCCACCAGAAGTAGCGCCAGTACCGACCAGCGACGGCTGGGGGTGCGCAGGAAGTGCCACAGTTTTTTCATCATGCTCTCTCACATCACTTTTTTGATGGGAGCCATGATAGGGAGGTGTTGTGAACAGGGTTACCGCCACAAATTAATGAAATAGGGGTATTTATGACAAAATGTGAATAGAATAATCCTCCCTTGTCGACCTTCGTGAACCCTGCCCATGAGCTACCACATTCTGGTTGTTGAAGATGATGCGGTGACCCGCGAGAAGCTGACCGGCTATTTCGAGCGGGAGGGTTATCGGGTGACTGCGGTCGAAAACGGCCAGGAGATGCGCGCCGTGCTGGCGGAACAGACGGTCGATCTGGTGATGCTGGATATCAATCTGCCGGGGGAAGATGGTCTGCTGCTAACCCGTGAACTGCGGGCGCGCAGCACGGTGGGGATCATTCTGGTCACCGGCCGCAGTGATGCGGTGGACCGGATTGTCGGCCTCGAGATGGGGGCCGACGACTATGTCACCAAGCCGTTCGAGCTCAGGGAACTGCTGGTGCGGGTCAAGAATCTGCTGTGGCGGATCTCGCTGTCGGCCGCCGCGCCGAGCGAGCCTGCGGTCGTTGACGATGCGGTGCGCTTCGGCCCCTGGCGTTTTGACATTCCCCGCCGCCAGCTCAGCAAGGATGGGGTGCCGGTGCGTCTGACCAAGGCTGAATATGAAGTGCTGGTGGCCTTTGTCGCCCATGCCGGGCGGGTGCTCAGTCGGGAGCGGATCCTGACTCTCATCAGCCATCGTGGCGATGGCCCGAGCGATCGTACCATAGACGTGTTGATCCGGCGGCTGCGCGGCAAGATGGAAGTAGATCCGCGAGATCCCCAGCTGTTTGTCACCATCCACGGTGAAGGCTATCTGTTTGCCGGCGAGATAGCCTCCTGACCCCGTTGCGGTGGCCTTGGCCTGTTTGGCCGGGTATCAGACCGGCGGGCGAGTTTCAAATTGCGGGCAGTCGTCGCCAATCTGGTGCCAGGGGGCCTTGGAGCCGACAAAGATGTGAAACGCGGGCCGCTGGCTCGGCACATCGTCCAGCACCCCGAGGCGCAGGTTGATCTTGCCGCTGCTGCTCTTCTGGCTGAACAGGCTGGAGCCGCAGTGACGACAGAAGGCCAGGGTGGTCTCTGCCGATTTCCGGTAGCGGCCGATGGCCTCTTCCCCCTTCACTATGGTGACCTTGTTGCCATCCAGTCCGCCGACCGAGGCGTAATCACCCCCTGAAAACTTGCGGCATTCGCTGCAGTGGCAGTTCCCCATATAGTCGAACTGATCCGGCAGGGTCAGGGCGACGGCGCCGCACAGGCAGCTGGCATGTAACTCTTTCATCTCTTCTCCTTGAGTGTGCTAATCGGATTTTGGACGGCTATTCGACCCGATAAACGGGACGAAAAGCGCCATCCGAGAGGGAATCGGCGGGATCAGCCAGTGGTGCAGACAGCGTCAGAATGGGTGGCCCCATCACCCGCGGGCACTGCTCGGCACTGGCATCAGGGTGTTGCAGCAGGCAGGCCGCCTGAGCCACTGCAAGGCGCCCCTGCAGCCGCATCTGATCGCTGTTGGCGGCCAGGATTTTGCCCCGGCGCAAGCCCCGCTGTACGCCGTGGCTGAAGTAAGTGCTCAGCACCTGGGGCCTGTCGAGATGGCGCTGTGCCAGCTCGTTGACCGCCACTTCGGCGGCGATGGCGCCCCCCACCAGATAGTCGAGGTCGGAATAGCGGGCCAGCATCTTCTGCACCAGGGTACGCTGGATTTCCCGGCTGTTGTCGCCGCGCTCGGTGGTGACCAGCTTGATGGCGCTCCCCTTGATGGCATCGGCAAAGCCCGGCTCGACGAAGTTGTTGCCGCCGCTCGCTTGCGGGCCGGGGAAGAGGGCGACCGAGACCGGTTTGCTGCCTGCGGGGTGGCGCTGCGCCAGCCAGTGGCCAATCTGCCACCCCATCTGGTACCAGGAGACCCCCACCTTCGCCTGCACCAGACCGCTGGGTAGATCGTTGACCAACCCAAAGACCGGCAGCGGCGTGACCTTGATTGCCTCGCGCAAGCCCTGATAGCTCACCGCGCCGAGCAAGATGGCGTCGCTCCCTTCCTGCACGCAGCGCTGCAACTGCTGGCGCTGCTCGGCGAGGGCGCCATAGCCCCCCGCTTCATGGATCTGCAACTTGACTCCCAGCCGCTTCGCCTCGTCCACCATGCCCTGATTGACCGAGAGCCAGTAGGCGTCGCGCAGATGGGGGTAGAGGGCACAGAGGGTCAGTGGTTTGGTTGCGGCGGCGGGTTCCGGCCACTGCTGGCGTACCGGTTGGCCGCTGAATTCACCGCTGGGCCAGAGATCCACCGCAAAGGCGAGAGTGGCTCGGGGAAGCATTAGCAACCAGATCAGCAACAACGGGGAGAGATAGACGCTTCGCATGGTCAGAGGTTTTGTTAAAGTGTTGGGCCATATTATCCGGTCAAAGCCGACCACAACCAAGGGACTTACCGTGAGAATCTTTTCCGGCCTGGGTGGCAAGTTGCTGCTGGCCTTCTCCCTGATGGCATTACTCACACTGAGTGCCTCCCTGCTGGGTTGGGTGGGGCTTAGCCATCTGCGCCAGCTGGAGCAAGGGGTGCAGCAGACTCTGGCCGACCAGGAGCTGGCGCGCACGCTCTCTCGTCTCAGCAGCGAGGTCCAGAGCGCGTCGCGGCTGCTGGCCACCGCGACCAGCGAGCAGGAGCGGGAGCATCAGGGGCGCTTGCTCACCCTGCAGGGACAACAGCTACAACAGGTACTGGCACAACTTGGCCGTGGGCAGGGTTCAACAAGCCTCGATCAGCTCAGTCAGAGCATCATCGGCAATCTGGGTCAGCAGGGCTGGCTGGTGGGAGAGCGCCTGACCCTGATGACGCAGGGGGAGGCGCAGCGGGCCCGTCTGGTGGCGGCGGCCGGACAGATTGCCGAGCTGGCACGCAGCCAGATGGAGAACGCCGAAACCGTGATGGTGGCGGGATTGGGTTCCCTCTACCAACAGCAAGGCGTGCAGGCGGCCCGGACGCTGGACCGCCTGCTGGAGCAGGATCTCGACTGGCAGGAGCAGATGACCGAGCTGCGTCATCGCACCCTGATGCAGCAACAGCGCATCGAAGAGATGTGGCGCAGCGATCGACAAGAACAATTGCAAACGCTATTGCAAGAGGGGCTGCGGGAGTTGGCCATCTTGCAACTGCGGGCCGGAGCGGTGACCGATCCGGCTCGCCGGCAGGCGGTGGAACAGGCGCTGACCGTGCTGGCGCAGAGCGACAAGCTGGTGCAACTGCGCAGTGACTGGCTCGGCAAGGGGGAGGCGCTGCAGGTGCTGGCCAATGCCAATGAAGCCCTGATGAGCAGCCTCAACCAGCAGGTCGGTGAGCTGGTCAGCCGTGCCCGCGATTCGCTGGGGCAGAGCCAGCAGGCGTTAAGTCAGCGCCTCAGGCTGCTGGAGCAGGCGCTGATGGGCATTGGCCTGTTTACGCTGGTACTGCTGATGCTGTTGATGTGGCGCATGGTCTATGGCCGGATCGTCTGGCCGCTGCAACGGGCGGTGGCGGGGATGAGCCGGTTGGCGCGCGGAGATCTGGCTCCCCTTGAGCCGATCGCCAGCACCGGGCGTGATGAGCTGGCGGAGCTGGGACGGGCCCTGCAGGTGTTTCGTGACAATGCGGTGGAACTGGGCCGCTATCAGCGAGAGCTGGAGTCGTGGGTCGAGGAGCGCACAGGCCAGCTCAGCCACGCCAACGAGCGGCTCAATGAGGAGGTGGAGAAGCAGCGGCAGGCCCGCGCCGAGGCCGAGCAGGCCAACCGGGCCAAGTCGGTGTTTCTCGCCACCATGAGCCACGAGATCCGCACCCCCATGAACGGCATTCTGGGCGGTCTGACGCTGCTGGAAGATACCCACCTCAGCGAGCCCCAGCAGCGCTATCTGGCCGCCATCGAGCATAGCGGCGAATCCCTGCTGGAGATCCTCAACGACATTCTCGACTACTCCAAGATCGAGGCAGGCCATGTGGAGGCACGCCGTGAACCCTTCCCCCTGTTCCAGCTGGTGAATGAGCTCAGCGCGTTGTTTCGGCCAAAGGCAGCGGCCAAGGGGGTCACCCTGGCGCTGGAATATGCACCCGAGCTGGCGCCTGTGGTCGAGGGGGATCTGGGCAAGCTGCGGCAGGTGCTCGGTAACTTACTCGGCAATGCAGTCAAGTTTACCGCCCGTGGCCAGATTACCCTGATGGTAGCGCCGCTTGTCTGCCAAGGCCCTTGCGCCGAGCCCTGCATCCGCTTCGTGGTGCGCGATACCGGCCCCGGCATTCCGGCCGATGAACAGGAGGCGGTGTTCGAGGCGTTTCACCAGCGCAAGCGCGATATGGGCCATCAGGGCGGCACCGGGCTGGGACTGGCGATCAGCCGCAAGCTGGTGGCCGCCATGGGGGGCGAGCTTATCCTAGCTAGCGAACCGGACAAGGGGAGTGAATTCAGCTTCAGCCTACCCTTGCAACGCTCGAGCGCCCAGCTGCCTGCCGAGGCGCAACCGCTGCACCTTGGTCAGTCCCGCGACATCCTGCTGGTGGAGGATAACGAGATCAACCGGTTGGTGGCGCACGGCATGCTGACCCGCCTCGGCCATCGCGTCACCCTGGCGGAGGATGGTCGCAGCGCGCTGGCGCTGGTGACCGAGCGCCCCTTCGAGCTGGCGCTGCTCGATATCAACCTGCCCGATATGGACGGGATGACCCTGCGCGAGGATCTGGCTGCCATCAGTGAAGAGATGCATGAGCGCCCGTTGCCTGCAATCGCCATCTCGGCCCAGATGTATCCGGAGGATATCCGCCGCTGCCTTGCAGCCGGGTTTGTCGATTTTGTCGGCAAGCCGGTGCGGCTGGCCGCATTGGCAACAGCCATTGTTCGTCAGTTTCAGGATAAGAGTTTACCACAGGCCAAAATGGCGCCGGTCGAGACCAATCCTATGAGGCACTGGAACATCAATCCAGTGTTGGATACCGACTTGCCTCTGCTCGGTATGGTGAAAATAAGGGAACTCATCGAGTTATTTGAAACACAAGGTACGATTATTATTGCTGAAATTATAGCAAGCGAGCCTAAAGAACGGGCATCACTGATACACAAACTTAAAGGAAGCGCCTTAAGCCTTGGTCTTGATATGTTTGCGAAACATTGCTCAGACTTAGAATCAGCTATTGGAAATCCTGTCGAACTGGAAACAACATTTAAAGTAGCCGTCAGAAACTTAGAATGTTGGCTCGAAGCAAATCATGAAGCCCCATAAATTAGGCTATGTCCCAATTACGTGTTGCATGGGGTGCCCCAGCGCCTCATGCAAGCAACGTGAGATATTCACTTCCCGCCCATAGCGCTCCAACATCCTGCGCCAACCCAGATAATTCCTCAGATAGTGGGTCGCTACCCCATGGAACCGCTCCATCCACTCCTTCAATCGCCTGTGGTACCCGTTCACATGTTGGATGTGATATGCACCCACCACCCGCTCTCCTGCACGATTGCGCACCACTTGGTGTGTTATCCCCAGTCCCTCGCTGAAACTCGCATACACCCCCGGCACCATCGCTGCACAGGACGGCATACGGGGCGATAAGCGGCTGAAGCACCGCCTTCACTTGCCCTGGCATTCAGCCGTTCCAACTGGAAGTCAGCCAGGTGGCCTACTCGGTCTTGCACCACCATGACTGGGATGTAATCCGGCCCTGTCCCCCGGGTACGGCCTTTGTCTCCACGATGGCGGGCCGGGCGGGGTAATCCGGCTGTCCTTTGAACGACTCAAAAGTGTCTAGAGAGGCCGGGGCGATTCACAACGCCAGCAGTGCATTACTACACAACACTAAGGGTTCACTTCAGGATTGGCGGGCTTTTTCATGCTGGCAGGCGTCCTCAGGCGGCGACCAACGACTCCAGATCGCGCCGGCTCAGGCGCTTGCTGTCCACCTTCACATAGACGGAGCGCTCGGAAGCGGCCAGCAGCACGTCGCTCACCCCCTCGCAGGCGCGGATCTTCTGCTCGAGCGCCGTGTCGGCCTCCACCCCTTCCGGCAACACGATGCGCAGGCTGCTCACATAGGGGGGCTCGGCCATGGTCAGGCTCACCCCGAGCCAGACCAGCGCCAGCACGGCGCAGCCGCCAAACACCAGGGGGCCGCCACCCAGGCTGTAGAGCAGGCCGCCGAGGCTGCCGCCGATGGCCACCCCGATGAACTGGCTGGTGGAGTAGATCCCCATGGCGGTGCCCTTGTAGCCGGGGGGCGACTCCTTGCTGATAAGAGAGGGCAGCAGCGCCTCCATCACGTTGAAACCGATGAAGAAGATCTGCAGGCCGGCGAGCAGGCCCCACAGCTGCAGGCCACTTTGCCAGAGCACCAGCTCGGCAACGAGCATCACTAGCACGCAGATCTGGAACACCCGCTTCATCTTTCTGCGCTTCTCGGCATAGATGATGAACGGCACCACGCTGACGAAGGCGATCAGCATGGTGACCAGATAGGCCTGCCACTGACTGTCGCGGGGCAAGCCCGCGCGCTCCAGCAGCGGTGGCAGCGCCACGAAGCTCGACATCAGCAGGGTGTGCACGCAGAGGATGCCGAAGTTGAGCTTGAGCAGGCGCGGGTTGGTCAGCACGGTGCGCATCCCCCCCTTCACCATGCCGGACTCGCGATTGAGCAAATGGCCGCTCGGGGTCGGCACCAGCCAGAGGGTAACAGCGATACCCCCAAGTGCCAGCAGCGCGATCAGCCAGAACAGGCCGGAGAGCCCAAGCGCATGGGTGATGAGGGGGCCGGTCACCATGGCGATGGCGAAGGTGATGCCAAAGCTCACCCCGATGAAGGCCATCGCCTTGGTGCGGTTCTGCTCGCGGGTGAGATCCGACAAGAGCGCCATCACGGCAGCCGAGATGGCGCCGCTGCCCTGCAGGGCGCGGCCGAGGATCACGCCCCAGATGGAGTGGGTCAGCGCCGCGATCACGCTGCCGAGGGCAAACATCAGCAGTCCGCCGACGATGAGGGGCTTGCGGCCCACCTTGTCGGAGAGCAGGCCGAACGGGATCTGGAACAGCGCCTGGGTCATGCCGTAGATGCCGATGGCCAGGCCGATGAGCGCCTCGGAGGCCCCCGCGAGAGACATGCCGTAGGTGGTCAGCACCGGCAGCACCATAAACATGCCGAGCATGCGCAACGAGAAGACGGAGCCGAGCGCCCAGGTGGCACGGCGCTCGCCCCTCGTCATGGTGAAATCATTCATGATGGCCTCGATAGGTCAGGGAAAAGGAAGACTCAAGGGGTGGCCGACACGCGCCATGCCACACCCGACAGAGGGGAAAAGTGCCCGACGGGGCGGCCCCATAATAACAGAGCCGGGAAGGTTCCCGGCTCTGGATTCTATTGATTTTCCCGCGTCGCATCACAACACGGAGCATGACAGGTATGCACCTTAGGGCAGCATGCTCACCAGCACCGCAGGCTCGGCCTCCGGCTGGAAGTCCACCGACATCATCACGCTGAGACAAGTGATGGTGACGATGGAGAACATGAACAGCTTGCGCGCCCAGAGGGAGTCATCCACCGCCGCCTTGTAGCCAGACAGCGCCATCCCCAGCCACCAGACGCTCACTGCGGTGGCCACCACCAGATACTTGTAACCGGCGTAACCGCCGAGGAACAGCATCAGGGTCGGCACCATGAAGGCCAGGATGTAGAGGGTGATGTGGAGCTTGGCCACCGGGATCCCCTTCACCACCGGCAGTACCGGGATGTTGGCCGCCTGGTAATCCTTGAAGCGGAAGATGGCGATCGCATAGGAGTGCGGCATCTGCCACAGGCTGAAGATCGCCAACAGGATCAAGGCGCCAGAGTCGAACTGACCGCTCACCGCGCAGTAGCCGATGACCGGCGGCGCGGCACCGGAAAGGCTGCCGACCAGGGTGCCGTAGACCGAGTGACGCTTCATGTAGAGGCTGTAGACCCCCACATAGACAATGAAGCCCAGCACCGCCAGCAAGGCGGCCAACGGATTGGCCGCAAAGTAGAGCAGTGCAATGCCCGCAATGCCGAGCGCGGTGGCGTACCAGAGCGATACGCCGGGGGCGATCAGACCCTTCACCAGAGCACGGTTCTTGGTGCGCTCCATGATGCAGTCGATGTCCCGGTCGATGTAGTTGTTGAACACGCAACCGGAGGCGACCACCAGTGATACACCAGCCATGGTCAGAATGAACAGGGGCACATCCAGGCTCCCCTTGGAGGCCAGCAGGAACCCTCCGATAACCGAGATGAGGTTACCGAAGATGATGCCCGGCTTGGTCACTTGCAGGTATTGCTTCATCATCATTGCCAACCTGCTCAGTGAACCATCATGTTGATGTTGAGGTTGTACATGATCCACAGGGAACCCACGACCACGATGGCGATGATGAGCACGGTAAAGATCAGTGCCACCAGGTTCCAGCGCTCCTCGGACGAGGTGTTCATGTGCAGGAAGTAGACCAGGTGCACGAAGATCTGCACCACCGCCATGCCGACCACGGTGGCCAGCACAGTGGTGTGGGAGGCGGAGCCATCCATCACCATCCAGAACGGCACCGCGGTCAGGATCAGGGACAGCACGAAGCCGATCAGGTAGCTCTTGGCGCTGCCGTGGCTGGCGCCGTGATTGTCAACGGAATGACTCATTTACATGACCCCCATCAGATAGACCACGGTGAAAACGCAGATCCACACCACGTCCAGGAAGTGCCAGAACAGGCTCAGGCACATCAGACGGGTACGGTTGCGATCGGTCAGCCCCTTCTTGGCGACCAGCACCATCATCACGATGATCCAGACAAGACCGCTGGTCACGTGGATACCGTGGGTGCCGACCAGGGTGAAGAAGGCAGAGAGGAAGCCACTGCGATCCGGACCATAGCCCTCGGCAATCAGGTGATGGAATTCATAGATCTCCATCGCGATGAAGCCGGCGCCGAACAGGAAGGTGATGAACAGCCAGGTGTTGACCGCTGCTACCTTGTTCTTGTTCATGGCCAGCATGCCGAAGCCGAAGGTGATGGAGCTCAGCAGCAGCAGCATGGTTTCGGCAAACACGAACGGCAGTTCGAAGATGTCCTTGCCGCTCGGACCGCCGGCAGTGCCGTTGACCAGGACCGCATAGGTCGCGAACAGGGTCGCGAACAGGATGCAGTCACTCATCAGGTAGATCCAGAAGCCGAATACCTTGTTGGCACCGGCATCGTGGTGCCCATCCTCATGGGCACCCTGGGTGTGATGTAGAACGTCAGTCGCCATGGAATTAAGCCACCTTGTTGATATTTTCAAAATGCTGACGCTCGATCCGCTCGATCTCGTCAATCTGCACGTAGTAGTCCACGTCGTCGTTGAAGCTGTGGATGATCCAGGTGGCGATCATGCCGACGAAGCCGGCGATGGCCATCCACCAGATGTGCCAGATCATGGCGAAGCCGAACACCACGCTGAAGGCGGCGATGATGACGCCGGCACCGGAGTTTTTCGGCATGTGGATCGGGTCATAGTGCTTGGGCTGCTGATAAGCGGAACCGTCCTGCTTGGCTTCCCAGAACGCATCCAGTCCCTTGATCTTCGGCTCGATGGCGAAGTTGTAGAAGGGAGGCGGCGAGGAAGTGGACCACTCCAGGGTACGACCGCCCCAGGGATCGCCAGTCAGATCGCGGTTCTTCTCGCGGTCGCGGATGCTGACCACGATCTGGATCACCTGGCACAGTACGCCCAGCGCGATGAGGCCGGCGCCGCAGGCAGCCACCACCAGCCAGCCGTGGAACTCGGGATCGATGTTCTGGCTGACGCGACGGGTCATGCCCATGAAGCCCAGTACGTAGAGCGGCATGAAGGCGACGAAGAAACCGGTGATCCAGCACCAGAAGGCACGCTTGCCCCAGACGTCATCCAGCTTGAAGCCGAACGCTTTCGGGAACCAGTAGGTGATACCGGCGAAGCAACCGAACACCACGCCGCCGATGATGACGTTGTGGAAGTGGGCGATCAGGAACAGGCTGTTGTGCAGCACGAAGTTGGCGGCCGGCACGGAGAGCAATACCCCGGTCATGCCACCCACGGTGAAGGTGATGATGAAACCGACGGTCCACAGCATGGGCGAGGTGAACTCGATGCGACCGCGGTACATGGTGAACAGCCAGTTGAAGATCTTCACCCCGGTCGGGATGGAGATGATCATGGTGGTGATGCCGAAGAAGGCATTCACGTTGGCGCCCGACCCCATGGTAAAGAAGTGGTGCAGCCAGACGATGAAGGATAGCACGGTAATGGCGATGGTCGCCCACACCAGTGAGGTGTAACCGAACAGCTTCTTCTTGCAGAAGGTGGCCACCACTTCGGAGAAGATCCCGAATACCGGCAGTACCAGGATGTACACCTCGGGGTGACCCCAGGCCCAGATCAGGTTGATGTACATCATCATGTTGCCACCCATGTCATTGGTAAAGAAATGGGTACCCAGATAACGGTCTGCGGTGAGCAGGGCGATGGTGACGGTCAGGATCGGGAAGGAGGCGATGATCAGCACGTTGGCGCACAGGGCGGTCCAGGTGAACACCGGCAGGCGCATCATGGTCATGCCAGGGGCGCGCATCTTGATGATGGTGGCGAAGAAGTTCACGCCGGTCAGCAGGGTTCCCAGACCCGAGATCTGCAGACTCCAGATCCAGTAATCGACCCCGACCCCCGGACTGAACTCCAACCCCGACAAGGGCGGATAGGCCAGCCAGCCGGTCTGGGCGAACTCACCGACCCCGAGGGAGACGTTGATCAGCACCACGGCCGCGGCGGTGAACCAGAAGCTCAGGTTGTTCAGGAAGGGGAAGGCGACGTCACGGGCACCGATCTGCAGCGGCACTACTATGTTCATCAGACCGATCACCAGCGGCATGGCCACGAAGAAGATCATGATGACGCCGTGGGCGGTGAAGATCTGGTCGTAGTGGTGCGGTGGCAGTATGCCCTCGCCGCCAGCCGAGGCCATGACCTGCTGGGTACGCATCATCACCGCATCGGCAAAGCCGCGCAGCAGCATCACCATGCCGAGGATGAGATACATGATACCGAGGCGCTTGTGGTCCACCGAGGTGAGCCACTCTTTCCACAGATATTGCCACTTGCCGAAATAGGTGATGAGCCCGGCGACGGCCAGGCCCCCCAGAATGATACCGGCTATCGTGACCATGATGATGGGTTCATGGTACGGAATAGCGTCGAGTGTTAATTTTCCAAACATCAGTTAGTACCCGCTTTCACAGTCTTGTCTGCCGGCATGTGGCCGGCGTGGTCCATCTGCTCGTCCTGGGCCTCATGGTGCATGGCATCGCCCTGCTCCATGCCTGCGTGGTTCATGGAGGCATCATGCTCCATCCCCTCGTGGCTCATGGACTCGTCATGGGACATCGCGGCCTGCTTTTCGCCGTGTTGCATGGCGGCTTGCTCGCCGTGCTTCATGTCGCCCATGAACTTGTTGATGATGTTGACGAACAGCTTGGGATCGGCGCTGGCGAAATACTCCACCGGGTGATTTTCGCTCTTCTTGGCCAGGGCATTGAACTCATCCATGGTGTTGAGCGCCTTGGAGGAGGCCTTCACCTTGGCAACCCAGGCGTCGAAACCGGCTTGATCCTGGGTCGCAATGGCGTTGAACTTCATGCCTGAGAAACCGGCGCCGCTGTAGCCGCCCGAGATACCCTTGTACTGGCCTGCCTCGTTGGCGATCAGGTGCAGCTTGGTCTGCATGCCCGCCATGGCGTAGATCTGGCCGCCCAGCTGGGGAATGAAGAAGGAGTTCATCACGGTGTCAGACGTCACCCGGAAATTGACCGGGGTGTTGACCGGGAATGCCAGCTCGTTGACCGAGGCGATGCCCAGTTCCGGATAGACAAACAACCATTTCCAGTCAAGGGAGATGACATCGACCTGGATCGGTTTCACCTCGGATTCCAACGGTTTGTAGGGATCCAGAGAATGGGAGGTTTTCCAGGTGATCACCGCCAGGATGGCGACAATAATGACGGGTACGGTCCAGACGACCGCTTCAATCTTGTTGGAGTGGGCCCAGTCCGGTGCATAGGTGGCCTTGGTGTTGGACGCTCGGTATTTGTAAGCGAACGCCACCGCCATCACAATCACCGGCACCACCACGATCAGCATCAAGCCGAGTGCGGTCAGTATCAGTGACTTCTGCTCCAGACCAACTTGTCCCTTGGGGCTCATCAGAGCCATGTCGCAGCCGCTCAGCAAGCCGGCAGTCGCGAGCAACAGCAAAGCGCCCAAGCCCCTCTTTACATCAAAAGGTCTCATGCAATGTCCTCATCTTCGCAGGGCTAAAGTTGTAAGAAAAACGCAGCATTCTATTTCACCCGGGGGGGATGTGAACAACATGAAAAATTAATCTTTCACTTGTGTGTGAATTGCGATTTCTGTGTGTTGCATGTTAATGCCTTGACGTCATGAAAATTATCAAAACCACCTCGACCCCCTTTCATCGCCAGCTGGTGCCATTTCACCCTGTATCTGTTTATTAAACAGACACTCCGTGATTTAACCATTTACTTAACAAGGACAAATGACACCCCTTTGTGGCTAGTCGACGAAATTCCGGGCTGAAATCCGTGCACATTTGGCCGCTCAGGACCGAACAATAAAGGGACTCGAAATTAACCATAATTAATCAAATTAATTTTCAATTAATTCCATGATGTTGGTGCGGTTTTACCCGCAAACATGCACGCCACATGCATCTCATGAGGTCTCGCCGATCACAGGGTCCATCATTTTGTTTAATAAGTTATTATCAAACCCATGGACTCCATCCGGATATGGCGGTAGGTTGCGCCCCTTCGTTACTCGCCAGTCACGAATTCAACCTTATCCCATTTCTCACTCGACTCTTCATACACAGGGATTGCCATGAGCATCACACGCAGAGACTTTCTCAACGGCGTCGCCATTACCATTGCGGCCGGGGTTGCCCCCATCAAGCTGCTGCAAGCGGCCGAAGGCGGCACGGAGCTGGCTGAAAAAACGCTTGTCTACCCGCCCGCCCTCACCGGGCTGCGCGGCAACCACCCAGGATCCTTCGAACCGGCCCACAGCATCGCCCGCGACGGCAAGCAGTATGACTTCGCCAACATTCCCCTCGAGGGCGAATACGATCTGGTGATCGTCGGCGCCGGCATCAGCGGTCTGGCGGCCGCCTGCTTCTATCAGCAACTGCTCGGCGCGGACAAAAAGATCCTGCTGCTCGACAACCACGACGACTTCGGCGGCCATGCCAAGCGCAACGAGTTCACCACCCCCGACGGCCTGCGGCTGGGTTACGGCGGCAGCGAATCCCTGCAATCGCCGCGCTCTGTCTACAGCCCGGTGGCACTGGGGCTGCTCAAGGCGCTCGAGGTCAACATCGACGAGCTGGCCAAAGGCTTCCAGCAGACCTTCTACCCGGATCTGGGCCTGAGCCGCGGCGTCTACTTCGACGAGAAACACTTTGGCGTCAACAAGGTGGTGAGCGGCGACCCTGGCCACAACGTGGCCGACGACATCCCGCGCGATCGCCTGAACGGCCGGCCGCTGGCAGAGTTTATCGGCGACTTCCCGCTCGATGAGAGCGACAAGGCGGCCCTGCTGGCGCTGCACGAGGAGAAGACCGACTACCTGAACGGCATGACCCAGGCGGAAAAAGACCTCTGGATGACCGGCAACAGCTACACCACCTTCCTGCGCGACAAGGTGGGCCTGAGCGAGCGGGCCATCACCTACTTCCAGCAACGCACCAACGACTTCCAGGCGGTCGGCATCGACGCCACCGCCTGCGCCGACGCACGCCTGTGCGCCCTGCCCGGTTTCGGTGGCATGAACCTGACCCCGCTCGATGCCGAAGAGCAGGCGGAGCTGGACGACCCCTATATCTTCCACTTCCCGGACGGCAACGCCGGCCTGACCCGCTTGATGGTGCGCAAGCTCATCCCGCAGGTGGCCCCCGGCCACACCATGCAGGACGTGGTGCTGGCCAAGTTTGACTACAGCAAGCTCGACCTGCCCGAGCACAAGGTGCAGCTGCGCCTTGGCAGCACGGCGCTGCAGGCCAAAAACGTGCCGCTCAAAGACGGCAAACAGGGAGTGGATGTCACTTACATCAAGGAGGGGAAACTGCACCGGGTGCGGGCCAAGCAGTCCATCATGGCCGGCTACAACATGATGATCCCCTACATGGTGCCCGAGATGGCAGAGCCCCAGAAGGAGGCGCTGCGCCAGAACGTCAAGGCGCCGCTGGTCTACACCAAGGTGGTGATCAAGAACTGGCAATCCTTCGTCAAGCTGGGGGTGCACGAGGTCTACTCCCCGGCCGCCCCCTACAGCAGGGTCAAGCTCGACTACCCGGTCAACCTCGGCGGCTACGAGCATCCCAAGAACCCGGACCAACCCATGTGCCTGCACATGGTCTACGTGCCGACCCTGCCGGGCAGCGGCCTGTCGGCCCGCGAGCAGTCCCGCAAGGGGCGCGCCATGATCCTCGGCATGCCGTTCGAGCAGCACGAGCAGATGATCCGCGAACAGTTGCAGGGGATGCTGGGCGGCGCCGGTTTCAACCATGAGCAGGATATCCTCGCCATCACGGTCAACCGCTGGTCCCACGGCTACTCCTACATCACCAACACCCTGTTCGATGACGAGGAGCAGTGCGACAAGTGGATCGAGCTGGGTCGCCAGCCGGTCGGCAACATCACCATCGCCAACTCCGACTCGGACTGGAGCCCCTACGCCCACTCCGCCATCGATCAGGCCTGGCGCGCCGTCAACGAGCTGGTTGCCATGCACAAGGGAGGTGCCAAATGATCCGTTCCCTGACCCTGACAGCCAGCGCCGTGCTGCTGGCCCTGCCCGCCTTCACCCTGCAGGCTGCGCCTGCCATGTCGGCTGGCGAATACGTGGCCAAGCTGGGGGACTGCGCCGCCTGCCATACCAGCGAGGCAAGCAAGCCGCTGGCGGGCGGCAAGGGCTTCCCCACCCCCATCGGCACCGTCTATGCCACCAACATCACCCCCGACAAGACCCACGGCATCGGCAACTACAGCCTGCCCAAGTTCATCAAGGTGATGCGCGAGGGGATCACCCGCAGCGGCGATCCCCTCTACCCGGCCATGCCCTACACCGCCTACGCCAAGATGAGCGATGAAGATCTCACCGCACTCTACCACTACCTGATGCAGGATGTGCAGCCGCAGGCTGTTGCCAACAAGGAGAGCGACATCCCCTGGCCGCTCAACATGCGCTGGCCGCTCAACGGCTGGAACTGGGTCTATCACGATGACAGTCGCTTTACCCCGGTGGCCGGCAAGAGCGAGGCGTGGAATCGCGGCGCCTATCTGGTGCAGGGGGCGGGTCACTGCGGCAGCTGCCACACCCCGCGCGGGCTCGGCATGCAGGAAAAGGCCCTGACCGAGGCGGATCCCCTCTATCTGAGCGGCGCCACCCTGGATGGCTGGTATGCCCCCAACATTCGCGGCACCCGCTACGACAAGCAGGCGCTGATCGACCTGCTGAAAACTGGCCGCAGCCAGCATCAGGCCGTCAGCGGCCCCATGGCGGAAGTGATCACGCACAGCAGCCAGTATTTCAGCGACGCCGATCTGGCCAGCATCGCCACCTACCTGACCGAACTCGACGACGATGCGGCGGCCAGCAAGGGCAACCGGGCCTACGCCAGCGCTGGCGGCAAGGCGGACTACGCCATGTACTGCTCCACCTGCCACGGGGTCAACGGCCAGGGCAATGACCACGTCATCCCCTCCCTGGTGGGCAACCAGACCGTGCTGGCCGAGGACCCGAGCAGTCTGCTCAACGTGCTGCTGCACGGCGCCGAGACCCCGGTCACCCAGGGCAACATCGGCTACCACATGCCGGGCTATGGCTGGACCCTCAACGATCAGCAGATCGCCGAGCTGGTCAACACCCTGCGTGCCTCCTGGGGCAATGAAGGGGTCGCCATCAAGCCGGAGACGGTCAAGGCCCAGCGCGCCCTGCACCAATAACTCGCGCCGACCATATCGAAACGGGCCTCCAGTGGAGGCCCGTTTGCTATGTGAGTGACGACTCACCCCTTGCGCGGTTTGGAGCCGGAGAGCGGCACCGCCCCCAACCGGTAGTCACCATAGGGGAAGATATTGCGAAAGCGCTGGGCTACCGGCTCGGGGATGGAGCGGGAGAAGACCAGCTTGACCCCGTCGCCATCGCGCTGACCCAGGATGCGCCCGCGCACCGTCTCGTGGCGCAGGATCTGCCTGGCCTGCTCAATGAACGCCGGCGACACCTTGCCCCGCTTGACCTGCACCTTGCCTGGCGCAAGCCGGATCTCGAACAGGGCGCCACGCCCCAGCTTCATCAACCACCAGATGAGGGCGATCGCCACCAGCAACGACAACCAGGCCATCCTGTTTCTCCTTCTTCACACGGTTGCGGACAGTATAAGCCGCAACTGGCCCCCGATTGTTTGGCGCGGATCACAGCCGCGCCTCAAGCCCGGCCGCAAGCCACCCTGCTCGCCAAGCGCCCCTAGCGGCTGCGGCCCCAGGCCACCAGCGTCTCCCGATAGAGCGCCAGCAACGCCTGATCCCGCACCGCCACCCCGACCTGCTGGGCACGATAATCGGCCCAGCCGTCGTGGGGGTGGGACTTGCCGTCAAATTTCTGCAGGGTGTGACCGATGGCGGGCCCCTCGTTGATGACCCGCACCGGCCCCTCGCGCAGAGTGAACAGGGTCGGATCGATCACGTAGGCGATGGCGGACGGGTCGTGCACGTGGCAGCCGTCGAGCCCGATCCGCTCGGAGTAGAATCGCAGATAGAAGCGGCTCACATCCCACAGGAAGCGCCCCGGCTCGCCCGCGTCGTCGCGCAGCGCGTCGAGATAGGCGCTGCTGAAGAAGCTCTGCTGGGTCACGTCCAGCCCGATGATCACCACCGGCCAGTCGGCGGTGAACACCCGGTCGGCGGCATCCGGATCGTCGTGGATGTTGGCCTCGGCATAGGGAGTCACATTGCCGCGATGGCCGTTGACACCAAAGGCGCCCCCCATCACCACCACCTGCTTCACCAGGCCGGTGATCTCGGGAGCCTCTTGCAGCGCCAGTGCCAGGTTGGTGAGCGGACCTATGGTGACCAGGGTGATCTCGCCGGGGGCGGCCTTCACCGCCTCGACGATATACTGCCAGGCCGGCCGGGGATCCGGCGCCAGGGCCACCTCCCCCGCCGTCACGTCACCAAATCCGCTCGGCCCGTGCACCACGGTCGTCGGGCCCACCGGTTCGCGCCGCAGCGGGGCGGCCGCCCCCTGTGCAACGTCTGCCTTCATGCCGTATTGCTGCTTGAGCCAGAGGGCGTTGTGGGTGCCGTTCTCGATGGTGGCATTGCCAAATACCGTGGTGATGGCGAGCAGCTCGATGGCGGGGTGGGCTTCGGCAAACAGAATTGCCATGGCGTCATCGATACCGGGATCGGTATCCAGAATGATCTTGTGAGTCATGGGGCCTCCTTGGGCAACAGAGCAGCCAGTGTAGCGAGCCGCCGCCGCTTTAACAGCGCCGGGATCACAGCCTGAGGCTTTGCCCTTGCCCGCCTTGCCCAACTGGCGGCATTTCATACAGGGATGACGACGCGGCAGAAGACAAAGCGGGGCGAAGCGGGTGGCATCGGCGAAATAGTGGGCAAGCGGATGGCCGGCGACGGCGGCAACCTTGTGGAGCGGCGGGTTGGGTGGTATCACTGGCCACACGATTCACCCCGCTCACCACCTGCCGAGGCGCCATTGATCACCCTGATAAAAGAGTCCGACCAACTGAAGATGCCCTGGAAGAACAAGCAGGGCACCACAGCCCAGATCCTCATCTCCCCTGCCGGCACCAGCCTCGACAAGCTCGATTTTGCCTACCGGCTGAGCTCGGCGCCTATCAAGGGGGCCGGCCCCTTCTCGAAATTTCCCGGCTATCAGCGCATCCTGCTGCCCATCAGCGGGGCCGGCTTCGTGCTCAACGGCCACCCCTACGCCACCTTCGAGGCGGCCCACTTCAGCGGGGATGACGAAACCCACTGCGAACTGCTGAAAAAAGAGGTGACGGATCTGGGGCTCATCTATGATCCGGCCCGCCTCAGCGCCAACGTGCGGGTGCTCAACCTGCCCTTCCCGCTCACCCTCACCCTGGAAGCGGACAAGACCTATCTCTGTTACCTGTTGAGCGGCCAGCTCGCGGCGGCGGGCCACCCCATGGCGGTCAACGACACCCTGCTGATCAGCGGCGAGCAGAGCATCCACTTCGACTGTCAGAAGAAGAGCGCCATCGCCTTCTTTACCCTGCAGCCCATTATTTGAAGAAACTTTCCTATATTAGCCGTGCTCAAAAAACACCCTCCAATATTGAATATCATCAATATTGGAGGGTAGTATGGGTCTCATTGCTTTCATGTAATGAGAGGCCCTATGCAATACACTCTTGAAGGATTCGAGGCGCCACCAGAACTGACCTCGGAAGAAGAAAAAAGCAATCAACAACTACAGACCAAAATAAGAGAAATTCTTATTGAATTTCAGTATGTTGAAGACAGTAAAATGTCTGCGCCAAAAACATTCAAATGCCGTGTTCCTTATGAAGATTTATACGGTCTTAAAGCCATTAGCGCTTTTGTAATTAACCATCCTCTATATGGCCTCACTCGAATTGAGCCCCACCAACAACAGGTATCTGGCTCTGTTGACCGTAAGTTCCCTTTCTTCCTACAAAGTGCCTATAAGGCGCCTGAACCTAATGTCATTATTTTGATAGAAGGACAAGGACATAAAAAAGCAGCCTTTGAATGGTTAAAGACTGAGTCAGCCAAATGCACAACTAAAAACATCCGATGTTTTGACTTGGCCGATTTCGCACTTTGGATTTGATATCTCTGTGTAGTAATCAGCGTTTGGGCGCCCGTCCGCCGCTGTCGAGACAGGCCTGCATGGAGTCGTAGGGGGTGTAGTGCTTGGTGCGGCTGTAATAGGTGCCGCCCTGGGGATGGCAGATGCCGTTTCTGCTCTTCTTGACCGGCGGCTCCGCTGCCAGCGCGATGGCGCACACCAGCAGCAGGCAACCGCTGATCATCCATTTCATGGCTTTCATGACGACCTTGCTTCCTCTCGAGCGGGCCCAGCAGGCCCGAAAGGCGCCTATTTTACCCGCTCACTCCCCCGCTCACCCGGCGCCGGATCATAAAACGGCGCGCCATAGCGCCCGCACTGACATCCAACTGACGCCGCAAGCGGGCACAAAAAAGCCGGGCAGTGCCCGGCTTCTGGGTCGACAAGCTGTGTTTAACCGACCTTGAAGGTGCCCTTCATCATGGCGAAGTGGCCGGGGAAGGAGCAGAAGAAGGTGAGATCTTTGCCGGCCAGGCCGTCGGTCTTGAAGGTGACGCTGGTGCTCTCGCCGCCGCCCACCAGTTTGGTGTGGGCCAGCACGCGCGGGTCATCCTTGGGCAGGTAGTTGTTGTCAGCACCGGCGCTCATGCCAGCAGTAGCCACGGCCTGATAGTCGGCGGTGTTGGCCAGCGCCCAGTTGTGGCCCATGGCGGTCACCGGCATCTTGCCGGTATGGTTCAGGGTCACGGTTACCTCTTTGCAGGTGGCCGGGACGCTCATCTCCTTGAGGTTGTACTGCATGGCATCATTGCCTTCGATGACCAACGCGCACTCATCGGCCAGAGCCGGGGCCGCCAGGGTGCTCAGAAACAGCAGGGTAATCGCCTTTTTCATCATCCTCTCCTTTGATTGGCAATAGATGGCAACACAATTGCCTGCGGGCTCGCACCATGGCTGGCAAACATGCTGTCAAAATCGACCTTATTCTACTCAACTGTCGTCATTCGGCTATGTCTTTAGCGCAAAGCTGCGGGTCAGGTCACCAGATTGCCCCCGTTTTTTGTCTGGACGAACCGGCCGCGCCACCCACTAACCACTCTTTGTTTAATTATCCCCCGCACTTTTGTCCAGCCGCGACTCGCCCACCGCCGCCCCCTTGGCTAAGCTGGCGACCCCGGCACGCTTGCGTTCCGTGCCATCCGTTTCAGCCAAAGAGATCCGTCATGTCGCTTCTTGCTCGCCCGGCCCACCGTGGCCTGTTGTTGACCCTGCTGCTGATGCTGACCGCCTGTCAGCCGGCCCCGACCCAGACCCGCATTCAGGGCAAGACCATGGGTACCTTTTACGCGGTGACCCTGAGCGACCCCTTCCCGGGCGGCGAGCCGGCGCTGCAGCAAGAGGTCGATGCCCTGCTGGTGCGGATGAATCACGAGATCTCCACCTACGACCCGAACTCCCTCATCTCCCGCTTCAATCAGGGCAGCGGCCAGCCGCCCATGGCCATTCCCGCCACCATGGCCAACATCGTGCAGCAGGGCATCGACGCCGGCCATCTCACCGCAGGCAAGCTCGACGTCACCGTGGGTCCGCTGGTCAACCTGTGGGGATTCGGGCCGGACAAGCGGCCCGTCAAACGGCCCAGCGCCAAGCAGATTGCCAGCGCTCGCCACAAGGTGGGCATCGACCGGCTGACATTGGCACCCGAGGGGGATCACTTCCTGCTCGGCAAGCGCATCCCCGATCTCTACCTCGATCTCTCCACCCTGGGCGAGGGGGCGGCCTCTGACGAGATTGCCGGCCTGCTCGAGCAAAAAGGGGTGCACAACTACCTCATCGAGGTGGCCGGCGCCGTGCGCAGCAAGGGCAACAACGCCAAGGGCAAGCCATGGAGGGTGGCCATCGTCGAGCCGTCCGACCAGCCCGGCGCCTTCTCGGACGTGGTGATCCCCAACGGCATGGCCCTCAGCACCGCCGGCAGCTATCGCAACTACTACGAGCTCGACGGCAAGCGCTACTCCCACATCATCGACCCCGCCACCGGCCAGCCCATCAGCCACAAGCTGGTCTCCGCCAGCGTCATCACCCCGACCGCGCTCGAGGCCGACGCCCTCGACACCGCCCTCATGGTGATGGGGCCGGAGCAGGCGATGGCCTTTGCCAAGGCGCACGGTCTTGCGGTCTACCTCATCGTCAAGACCGAGCAGGGCTTCGCCGCCAGCCATACCCCCCAGTTCGCCCCCTATCTGGTGACCAAACAGCCATAAATCAGCCGCCATAACCCAGCCGTCATAAAAAGAGGCCCCGCACTGCGGGGCCTCCTTGTCTTCACGTCGGCGCGAGTCGATGGGAGTGCGCCGGAGCCACCGGCTGTTTGGCATCAGGCCAGTGACCACCGACCGGCTGCTTTCATGCTACTCCCCGCAGCCGGCCGAGTCGGCAGACGGACGCGCCACCCGGTTGCCCGCCCCATAGAGGAGAAACACCAGCACGCAAATCGCGGTCATCACGGCGAACAGGGCCGGGCCGCCCCACACCTGCAACAGCCAGCCCCCCAGCAGGGGCGAGAGCGCCCAGCCAAGCCCGGCCAGGGCGCTGGCCCCGAAGTAGCTCCCCTTGAGGTGGGCCGGCGCCATTTCGTCGATCAGCACGTTGAAGAGCGGGAACAGCACCGCCTCCCCCACGCTCAGCAAGAACACCGCCACCAGCCAGGGCCACAGCAGGGCCGGACTCGACAGGGCGAACAACACCTGGGCGGACGCCATCAGCAGGATGGAGAACTGCAGCCGCAGGCTCACCCGCCAGCGCCGGGTCAGGTGCAGCAGCGGAAACTGCAGGGTGATGATGGTCAGTGCATTGGTGGCCACCAGCAGGGCCACCAGGGTCTCCACCTCGGGGGCGCCGGCGCGGGTCAGGTACTGGATCAGCGGCGACTCCACCTGGGCGTAGACCAGCATCATCAGCAGGTTGGCGAGGATGAACAGCATGAAGGCCCGATCCCGCCCCACCACCCTCAGCATGGCCCTCAGGGTGAGGCCCGCATCCGGCCGGCCAGCGCACTCGCGGCGAAAACCGAGCAGGAAGGCGATGCCGAGCAGGCCATAGCTGGCGGCCGTCACCACGAAGGTCTCCTGGCGCGCGCCGAGCCCCACAATGACGCCGATGAGGGGCCCCACCCCCGCCCCCACGTTGAGCAGGAAGTAGCGCAGGTGCTGAGCCAGCTCCCGCTGCGCCTTCTCGGGCAGCAGATCCCCCATCAGCGCCTTGCCAGGCGTGTCGATGAAGGCGTAGGAGAGACCCGAGCCAAACACCCCGAGGGCGATGAGCCAGAGGGAGTGGCCAAACCCGAGCAGCAGGTAGGCGCCGCACGACAGGGCGCAGCCGAGCAGCAGTATGGTGCGCCGGCCGAGCCGGTCGGAGAGCCAGCCGACGTAGAAGCCGATGAGGCAGGAGAGCACGGCCGCGCCGCCCAGCAGCATCCCGATGCCGGACGCCGAGAGATCATACTCCCGGTAGAGCAGGATCGAGAGAAAGGGCCAGATCATGAAGAAACTGGTGCGTACCATGAAGGTGCCCAGGATCACGATCCAGACCAGCGGAGGAAAGGGGGGCAGGCGCATGGGAACTCCTTGTCGCGCAATGGCAGCTAATCCGCAGGGGAAAGCATTCAGTGGTATCAAAAGACACCTGAGCGCACAATCCCCGCCCAGAAAAAAACCGCCCGAGGGGGCGAGCTCGGCGCAGGTTTGTGGATGGCGGCGCCGTCCAGGCCAGGCTGGTGTTCGCCGCCTGCCCTCCCCCAATCTACCCCCTATTTGGTCCGGCAGAAGCCATGAACGGCGGGGCTTGGCGGAAAAACCGCGGCAGCGCCCCATGTTCAATTGCCTGTCTGCGCGCTTTGGTGGCACACTTCTGTTATCCGCCCGTAGCGCCCTGACCAGACAGATGCAGACACCGGAATCCGAGCCAGAGAAAAAAGCCCCACCCAAACCGAAGCGCATCCTGCTGGTCAACGAACAGCGCTCCTTTCAGGTGATGATGAAGGCGATGCTGATCAATATCGGCATCAGCCGCATCACCTATGCCAACTCGGCCGAAGAGGCGAGACGGCGCTGCCAGAAAGAGACCTTTGACATCTACCTGCTCGATTACGAGCTGGGGGTCGGCGAGAACGGCCGCCAGCTGCTGGAGAGCCTGCGGGACCAGAAGCTCATTCCGCCCCAGAGCGTGGTGATCATGGTGAGCGGCGACAGCTCCCGCGCCATGGTGCTGAGCGCGCTGGAGGCCGAGCCCGACGAATACCTGATGAAGCCCTTCTCCCAGGAGCAGTTTTCGTTTCGCCTCAAACGCGCCCTCGCCCGCCGTCAGGCGCTGGAGAGCGTGTTCAGCGCCCTTGCCAAAGAGGATCTGCCCGCCCTGCTCGCCGCCTGCGCCGAGCGGGCCGACGCGGTGCCGCGCTTTGCCAACTTCTGCCGCTGTCTGCAGGCTGACACCCAGCTCAAGCTGGGCCAGGCCAAGGAGGCCCGCAGCCTGATGCGCCAGCTGCTGGCCGGCCAGGAGAACAGCTGGGCCCGGCTCACCCTCGGCAAGGCGTGCCACACTCTGGGGCTGAACGAAGAGGCGGTGAGCCACCTGCAGGCCACCCTCAAGAACACCCCGCTGATGGTGGAGGCCCACCTCTGGCTGGCAGAGTCCCAGCTGGCGCTCGGCAATGACGAGCAGGCCCAGCAGGAGCTGAAGCGGGCGGTCGACATCTCGCCCCAGTCGGTGCAGCTCTCACGCCGGCTGGCGGAGGTGTGCCTGCTGCGCCACGACTACGCCCAGGCCAAGGACGTGTTGCTGTCGCTCATCGACCTGTCGCGCAACTCCATCCATCGCACCCCCCACTACCTGGGGGCTTATATCCAGTCGCTGACCCTCTACGCCCTCAACAGCAACGACATCTACCACATCGCCAACCTGCAAAAGCAGGTCAACTCGGCCCTGTCGCGCATCCGCGATTCGCTGATGATGTCGGAGTTCAACTACCCGGTGTTCGAGCAGATCTGCCAGGCCCGGGTGCAGATCGCCCTGGGCGAGCTGCTCAAGGGCAAGAAGATGCTCTACCGCGCCAACCAGAACTGGCTCGATCAGCCGGCCACCATGCCCCCCAGCCTGCTGGGCGAGACCATCCTCGCCCTCTACCAGCTCGGCGAGTTCGAATATGCCGAGAGCCTGCAGGCGCTGCTGGCCGAAGACGAGGATCGGCTGCTCACCACCTGCATCCAGGCCACCCGCGACGACAAGACGGTGCTCGAGCGTCGCCAGCGCTACCAGCAGCTCAACGAGCTGGGCATCAAGGCCTATCAGAGCGGCGAGCTGGAGCAGGCGCTCGGCCACTTTCGCGAAGCGCTGCGCCGGGCCCCGGCCAATACCGGCGCCGCCCTCAACAAGATCCAGGTGCTGCTGCAGCTGATGCAGAAAAACCGCAAGAGCCCGGAATTTGGCGCCGAGTGCAAGGAGACCCTGGAGGTGCTGGACGGCATCCCCCTCAATCCGGCCCAGCAGGATCGTTTTCGCAAGCTGCGTCAGGAATTTACCCAGCTCAGCTGACCAGGGCCCGCTCGCCTATGCTGATACTGACTCGGCAAAGGGAGGAGAGCGGCGATGGCCATGTGTCGATATCTGGTGGCGGACGGTCGCCACTGCAGCGAAGAGGCGGGGGACCATGATCTGTGCCGCTGGCACGATCCCCACGCCAATCATCAGGATCCCCACACCGCCCGCGAGCTGGAGCACTACATCCAGCAGGGCGGGCTGTGCCACGGCCTGCAACTGGCGCGCGCCAATCTGGCGGGTCTCAACCTGGTGAAAAAAGGGGCCCCGCAGGGGTTCCTGCTGGAGCAGTGCAACCTCTACCGCGCCAATCTGCAGGGGGCCCACCTCTACGGCATTCGCATCAAGGGCGGCAGCCTGATGAAGGCGGATCTCAGCGAAGCCAACCTGCACTGCGCCACCCTCGACGACGTCAATCTGCTCGGCATTCGCTGGCACAACACCCGCCTCGACAACCTGGATACCGGCAAGCGGCTGATGCAGGAGCGGCGCGGCCGCAAGGAGCGCGACCCGGTGCAGGCCCGCATCTGGCTGAAAGAGGCCGAAGAGACCTATCGCGATCTGCGCAAGGCCTCGGAGGCGCAGGGCATCTTCACCATGTCCGGCCGTTACATCCAGCAGGAGCTGACCATGCGCCGGCTGCAGCTGCCGTTCTGGTCGAGCCAGCGCTTCACCTCCTGGATCGTCGATCTGTTCTGCGGCTACGGCGAGGCCCCCATGCGGGTGGTGCTCTTCTCCCTGCTGCTCATCTTCATCTGCAGCATCTTCTACTTCTTCTTTGGCCTGAGCTTCAATGGCAACCACCTCATCTACCGGCCCGGCGCCCCTTTTGAGCAGAACGCCATCTTCCTGCTGGAGTGCCTCTACTACAGCGTGGTGACCTTCACCACCCTGGGTTATGGCGACTTCACCCCCATCGGCCTCTCACGGCTCTTCGCCGCCTTCGAGGCCTTCACCGGCAGCTTCACGCTGGCGCTGTTTGTGGTGGTGTTTGTCAAGAAGATGACCCGCTGACAACCTGCCCACGATCTTGCTGCGAGGCCGTGATCAAGGCTCATGTGCTGCTCGCTTATTTGTAACCAAGAGCTCTCACGTATATCTATACGCTCCGGTTCCTGCGCTGCGCTTCACCTTGCTGACAGCCTCTCGCGACAGCTCGTGAACAGGTTACCGAGCAGCTGCGCCAGTCACAGCCCTCGAACTTGCATCCACGGCGGATTCCTAGTCCAATAGCCACTTATAAAAATGACATGAGCATCCCGGACATGAAGATCATCTCTTTCAATATCAATGGCCTGCGCGCCCGCCTGCACCAGCTGCAAGCCATCATCGACAAGCATCAGCCGGATGTGATCGGCCTGCAGGAGATCAAGGTACACGACGAGGCCTTCCCGCTGGCCGACGTGGAGGCCATGGGCTATCACGTAGAGTTTCACGGCCAGAAGGCCCACTACGGGGTGGCCATCATGAGCAAGCAGAAGCCGGTCAAGGTGGAGAAAGGCTTCCCCACCGACGATGAAGAGGCCCAGCGCCGGATGATCATGGCCACCTTCGAGCGCGAAGACGGCTCCCTCATCAAGGTGATGAACGGCTACTTCCCGCAGGGTGAAAGCCAGGATCACGAGACCAAGTTCCCGGCCAAACAGAAGTTCTACGAGGATCTGCAGCACTACCTCGAGACCAACCACACGCCGAATGACCAGCTGGTGCTGATCGGGGATATGAATATTTCCCCCACCGATCTCGACATCGGCATCGGCGAAGCGAACCGCAAGCGCTGGCTGCGGGATGGCAAGTGCTCCTTCCTGCCCATCGAGCGCGAGTGGATGGAGCGCCTGAAAGGGTTCGGCCTGACCGACACCTTCCGCGCCGCCAACCCCACCGAGTGCGAGCGCTTCTCCTGGTTTGACTACCGCTCCAGGGGCTTTGACGAGAACCGGGGCCTGCGCATCGATCTCATCATGGCCTCCGACGCCCTCAAGGACACCGTGACCGAGACCGGCATCGACTACGAGCTGCGCGGCATCGACAAGCCTTCGGATCACGCCCCCATCTGGGCCTGCTTCGCCTGATAACGACAGCAGAGGGGGCATTTGAAGCCCCCTCTGTGACCAAGCCCCCACTTCCCCCGCTTTTTCCTTCTTATAATTCCCTCCGGGTCCCCTGCTCCCCTGCAAGGCCACGATGCAGGGTCTGCCAGACTGACACAAATTGTCGCGGCCCCCTCCGCCACTGCGCGATCGACACCGACAACTTTCAGTGTCGAGCAGCCTGGGTTCAATATTCGTGCTCTATCATTAGAAAACTGTCAGTAATCCAATGAGTTAAATTTGTAACCATGCAGTTAACCATGTTCATGAAGAAAAAGGCTGGGCGCGGCAATCGCGCACCATCCCACAGGAGTGTGATGATGAAGGTGCAATACGTCAGGGAAGAGATGTTCAAACGCGGCTGTATCGCCCTGGCACTGGCCAGCGCACTGACCGCCTGTGGTGATGAACCAACCGCCGGAGCCCAGGCACTGCCGCCGGTCCCCGTGGTGGTGGCCGAGGTCAAGCTGACCGACGTGCCGATGACCACCGAGATGGTGGGCGAGACCGCCGGTTTTCGCGAAATTGACGTGCGTTCCCGGGTGAGCGGCATCCTGCTCAAGCGCACCTACATCGAGGGGCAGCCGGTCACCGCCGGTCAGGCGCTGTTCCTGATCGACCCCGAGCCCTACAAGGTGGCGCTGGAGCAGGCCAAGGGCACCCTGGCCCAGGAGCAGGCCCGCCTCAACAAGGCCCGCGCCGACCGGGACCGCATCATCCCCCTGTTCAAGCGCCAGGTGGTGAGCCGCAAGGACTATGACGACACCATCGCCAACTACGAGGCCGCCATCGCCAGCCATCAGGCCGCCCAGGCCAAGGTGAAAGAGGCCGAACTGAACCTCAGCTACACCCAGGTCACCGCCCCCATCAACGGCATGGCGAGCAAGAGCTCCCAGTCCGAGGGCAGCCTCATCTCCACCAGCGGCGAAAACGGCCTGCTCACCACCATCACCCAGTTCGATCCCCTCTACGTCAACTTCTCCTACTCGGAGCAGGATCGCCTCAACTTCGAGAACTCGGTGAAAAAGGGATTGATTGAGGCCAAGGATGCCACCAACTGGCGCACCCACATCCGGCTGGCGGACGGCTCCGTCTATCCCGAGGCGGGCAAGCTCAACTTCTCCGACAACCGGGTCGACCCGCAGACCGGCACCATTCGGGCCCGTGCCATCTTCGACAACAAGGACGGCGTGCTGCTGCCAGGCCAGTTCGTGCGCATGACCATCGATCTGGGCACCCGAAAAAATGCCATCCTGGTGCCGCCGCGCGCCATCGTCCAGTCCCAGGCCGACCGCATGGTGATGGTGGTGGACAAAGAGAACAAGGTGGTGCCCCGTCCGGTCAAGCTGGGTTCCGTGGTCGACAGCGGCGTGCTGATCGACAGCGGCCTCGAGCCCGGTGAGCGCTACATCGTCGAGGGGCTGATGAAGGCCCGTCCCGGCGCCGTGGTCAAGCCCGTCTCTGCCGAAGAGATGAAGGCGATCACCACCAAGATGGTCGGCCAGAACGCGGCCAAGTAAGGAGTTCGTATGTTTTCCAAGTTCTTCATCGAACGCCCCATCTTCGCCAGCGTGATTTCGATCATCATAGTGCTGGGCGGGTTGGCGGCGATGCGATCGCTGCCCATCGAGCAGTACCCGCAGATCACCCCGCCGGTGGTGTCGGTCACCGCCTTCTATCCGGGCGCCACCCCCGAGGTGATCTCCCAGACGGTGGCCGCGCCGCTCGAGCAGCAGATCAACGGCGTGGAGCGGATGCTCTACATGCAGTCGGGTTCGGCCTCCAACGGCCAGATGAACCTCAACGTCTACTTCGAGATCGGCACCGATCCGGATCAGGCCACCATCAACGTCAACAACCGGGTCTCGGCCGCCATGGCCCAGCTGCCGGAAGAGGTGAAGAAGCAGGGGGTGACGGTCAAGAAGAAATCGACCTCGATCCTGCAGGTGGTCACCCTGCAATCGCCTAACGGCACCTTCGATACCACCTACCTGTCGAACTACGCCCTGCTCAACATCATCGACGAGCTCAAGCGCATTCCCGGGGTCGGTGACACCACCCTGTTCGGCGGCACCGACTACGCCATGCGCATCTGGCTGCGGCCGGATCGACTGGCCCAGCTTGAACTCACCCCGAGCGACGTGATCGGCGCCATCCGCGAGCAGAACACCCAGTTCGCGGCGGGCAAGATAGGCGCCCAGCCCACCACGGCCCCCATCGACTTCACCTACACGGTGCAGACCAAGGGACGGCTGGAGGATGTGCGCGAGTTCCAGAACATCATCATCCGCTCCATGCCGGACGGCTCGAAGATCCGGGTCAAGGACGTGGCCAGGGTAGAGCTCGGCGGCAAGGACTACGACCTGCTGGCCAAGGCCAACGGCAAGCCGGCCATCGGTATCGCCACCTATCTGCAACCGGGCGCCAACGCCGTGGCGGTGGCCGATCAGGTACACGCCACCATGCTGCGCCTCAAGGAGCGCTTCCCGCAGGACATCGAGTACCAGATCCCCTACGACACCACCGAGTTCGTGAAGATCTCCATCGAGGAGGTGGTACACACCCTGTTCGAGGCGATCGTGCTGGTGTTCGTGGTGGTCTACCTGTTCCTGCAGAACTTCCGCGCCACCCTGATCCCCTGTATCGCGGTGCCGGTGTCGCTCATCGGGACCTTCGCCGGCATGCTGGTGCTGGGCTTCTCCATCAACCTGCTGACCCTGTTCGGCATGGTGCTCGCCATCGGTATCGTGGTGGATGACGCCATCGTGGTGCTGGAGAACGTCGAGCGGATCATGCAGGAGAAGAAGTGCTCGCCCAAAGAGGCGGCCATCCTAGCCATGCAGGAGGTCTCCGGCCCGGTGGTCGCCATCGTGCTGGTGCTGTGCGCCGTGTTCCTGCCGGTCGCCTTCATGGGCGGCATGACCGGGGTCATGTACAAGCAGTTCGCCATCACGGTGGCGGTGTCGGTGGCCATCTCAGGTCTGGTGGCGCTGACCCTGTCGCCGGCCCTTTGTGCCGTGTTGCTCAAAGAGGGCCACCACAAGCCGGCCCGCTTCTTCGTCTGGTTCAACAACGCCTTCGACGGCCTCACCCGCCGTTACGTGCGCGGTGTCGCCTTCCTCAACCGCCGGGTCGGGGTGGCGTTCACCATCATCGCCTTCATCCTGGTCTCCATCTACGGCCTGCTGATGAAGGTACCGGGCGAGCTGGTGCCGAACGAAGACCAGGGCTACCTGCTCTCCGCCGTCATGCTGCCGGATGCGGCCTCCCTCACCCGCACCCAGGCGGTGGCGAACGACTTCGACCAGATGGCGATGGCCAACCCCAACGTGAAGGACGTCATCACCTTCTCGGGCTTTGACATCCTCTCCAACGCCATCATCAGCAACAGCGGCATCAGCTTCATCACCCTCAAGGACTGGAGCGAGCGGCAAGGTGCCGGGCAGGACTCCTTCTCCCTGGCCAAGACCTTCCAGGGCATGAGCCTGATGGGGCTGGCGGACGGCTTCGTCGCCTCCTTCAACCCGCCCCCCATCACCGGCATGTCCACCACCGGCGGGCTGGAGGCCTACCTGCAGAACCGCAGCACCGGCAATGCCCAGTCCTTCTCGGCCGAGGTGCAGCGCTTCCTCGAGGCGGCCAAGCAGCGCCCCGAGTTCGCCAGCGTGACCAGCACCTACCGCGCCAACGTGCCCCAGGTCTATCTCGATCTGGATCGCGAGAAGGCCAAGGCACTGGGGCTGCCCATCAACGCCGTGTTCGACACCATGCAGGCCACCTTCGGCCAGGTCTATGTCAACGACTTCAACCAGTTCGGCCGCACCTATCGGGTGCAGTTGCAGTCCGAGGCGGACTACCGCGCCAAGAAGAGCGACATCCGCAACGTCTATGTGCGCTCCGACAAGGGGGAGATGATCCCGCTCAGCAGCCTGGTGACGGTGCGTGATGCCACCGGCCCCGAACTGGTGGAGCGCTTCAACATCTTCCAGGCGGCCAAGATCATGGCGCAGCCGGCGCCGGGCTACAGCTCCGGCCAGGCCATCGCCGCGCTGGAAGCCGTGGCCGACGAGTCCCTCGGCAACGACGCCAAGCTGGAGTGGACCGGCTCCGCCTATCAGGAAAAAGCGGCCGCTGGCAGTGCGGGCACCGCGTTCGGCTTCGGCATCGTGATGATCTTCCTCATCCTGGCGGCCCAGTACGAACGCTGGAGCCTGCCGTTTGCGGTGATCACCGCCGTCCCGTTCGCCCTGTTCGGCGCCCTGCTAGCCACCTGGCTGGTGGGTCTGACCAACAACGTCTACTTCCAGATAGGGTTGGTGACCCTGGTGGGCCTGGCGGCCAAGAACGCCATCCTGATCGTGGAGTTCGCGGTGATGAAGCACGAGGAGGGAATGAGTCTCATCGAGTCGGCGCTGGAGGCTGCGCGGCTGCGTTTTCGCCCCATCGTCATGACCTCGCTCGCCTTCATCCTCGGCTGTGTGCCGCTGGTCACCTCCAGCGGCGCCGGGGCGGCGAGCCGCCATGCCCTCGGCTGGCCGGTCATCGGCGGCATGCTGGCGGCGACCTTCATCGCCATCTTCTTCATCCCGCTGTTCTTCCGCCTCATCATGCGGCGCTCGGAACGCGCCAGCGGCAAGACGGCGCAACCCAAATCGTAAGTCGTGAGTCACAGCCCCCGCCATGCGGGGGCTTTTTTTTATCCGCCAGAGGGGACAACACCTCGCAGCCGGGCCCGAGCCGCGAGCGGGATCACGCGGCCGGTATCCTGTGGCCCACATATCTTGACCTTGCTCTCAAGGTAAGGTTTACAGTGCCCCCAGTCATTGTCAGGATTTTCCCCATGCTCGTAGCGAGATTGCCCATCGAACGCATTGCCCGGCTGCTGCTGGGGCTGATGCTCGTCTGCAATCTCACCCTCTGCATCGGCTGGCACGGGGTGGATGCCCTCAACGCCGCCATGACTCACGGCAATCAGGCCATGAGCGACAGCGCCATGCAGGGGCTCTCCTGCCACGGGGCAAGCCCGGATGCGGGAGCGCAAGATGCTGCCAGCCAGGAGTGCCAGATGCACGGCGGGCTCACCTCGACCGGCACTCCCGGCCTGCCGCTGCTGGCAGCCCTGCTGACCTTGCTCGCTCTGCCGCTGTTGCTGCTGCCCCTCGGGACGGCGAGCAGCGTGCTGGACAACTGGTTGCGGGATCCCTTCCTGCGATCCCGCGGCACCCACCCTCCCTCCTGGCCGCGCCGACACCTGATGTTGTCGGTGCTGCGCCACTAGAAAGATCTTCTCTCGCGGCAGCGGCAAGCCTCGGCTTGCCTGTTTTCTGCCGCCTTGCCTGACCCTGCGCCTTGGTCAAACCGGCCCGCTCGCAGGGAGCCGTGCGCGCTGACACAGCTGCGCCCCGTTTGCCGCCTCGTGGTGATGCCCTGCCCGCACATACCACCACTCCGGCGGCCTGACAGAAGAGAAGAGATACCATGTCATCCACCCCCGTTACCCGGTCTGCCTGCGTGCAGCCGTGCCAGCCCTCCGTTCGCCTCCCGCGCGCCGGAGGCTTGTCATGAACAAGACGTTGTTGATGTCCGCCCTGCTGCTGGCCCTCGGCGCCGGTGGCGGCTACTGGGCCGCCAAACAGACCACTGCTGGCCCCACTGCCAAGGAGAAGACGCCCCTCTACTGGGTCAACCCCATGGATCCGCGCGACAAGCGCGATGCTCCGGCCAAGGACAACATGGGGATGGACTTTATCCCCGTCTATGAGGAAAAACAGGGCGGCTCGCCGGGCACCGTCACCATCAACCCCGAGATCCAGCAGAACCTGGGGGTGCGGCTCGCCAAGGTGGAGACGCTCCCCATCCACCAGCAGATCGAGACGGTGGGCTACGTTGGCTATGACGAGGACCGGCTGGAGGCGGTCAACGCCCGCATGGCAGGCTGGATCCGCACCCTCGCCATCAAGAGCGAGGGGCAGCAAGTGAGCAAAGGCAGCCTGATCTACGAGCTCTACGCCCCGGATCTGGTCAACGCCCAGCACGAGTACCTGCTCGCCCTCAACACCGCCAACCCCCTGCTGCTGCGCGCCGCCGAGGGCAAGCTCAAGTCCCTGCAGGTGCCGGCGGATCAGATAGCGGCCCTCAAACGCACCCGTCAGGTGCAGGAGACGGTGCGCATCTATGCCCCCAGCAGCGGCTATGTCTCCGAGCTGAAAGTGCGCGAAGGCCAGTATGTGGAGCCCGCCGCGGCGCTCTTTAACATCAGCACCCTCAAGCAGGTGTGGGTGAGTGCCGAGGTGTTCGAGCGCCAGGCGGCCCAGCTGAAGGTGGGCGATCCGGTCACCATGGCCCTGGACTATGCCCCCGGCCGCCACTGGCAGGGCCGGGTCGATTACCTCTACCCGACCCTGGATGCCGCCACCCGCACCCTCAAGGTGCGGCTGCGCTTTGCCAACCCGGACGAGTTTCTGAAACCCAATATGTTCGCCAAGGTGAGCATTCGCACCGGGCAGGGCGAACCCCGGTTGGTGGTACCGAGCGAAGCGGTGATCCGCACCGGCAGCCAGGACAGGCTGGTGCTGGCGCTGGGGGATGGCAGCTTCAAATCGGTCGCCGTCACCCTGGGCCCCCAGTTTGGCGACAAGGTCGCCATCAAGGCAGGGGTCGAAGCGGGGGACAGTATCGTCAGCTCGGCCCAGTTCCTGCTCGACTCCGAATCGGCCATCGATTCGGACTTCCAGCGCATGACGGCGGTGCGCCCTGCCCAGGTGTGGACCCAGGGCGAGGTTGAAAGCATCGATCTGGCCAACCGCACCCTGATGGTCTCCCACCAGCCCATCCCCGAGTGGCAGTGGCCCGCCATGGAGATGGAGTTCACCGTCGCCGACGGTGTGGACATCAGCAAGCTGACCGAGGGGCAAACCCTGCATCTGCAGGTGATGCAGGAGGGGGATGAGTACCGCATCACCAGTATCCATCAGGAGCAGGCACCCGCTACTGACGGCGACGCCAAGCCTGCGGCAGATGAGATGGAGAAGATGGAAGGCATGGACCATAGCCAGCACGATATGGGAGCCAAGTCATGATCCCTGCCATCATTTGCTACCTTGCCGACAACCAAGCCCCGCTCTCTGCGCAACATGAGCAAGGAGCCAGATCATGATCCCTTCGATTATTCGCTGGTCCGTGGGCAACCGCTTTCTGGTGCTGCTACTGACCGTCATGCTCACCGCCTGGGGGCTCTGGTCGGTCAAGCAGACCCCGGTGGACGCCCTGCCGGATCTCTCCGACGTCCAGGTGATCATCAAGACGGCCTACCCGGGCCAAGCGCCCCAGGTGGTGGAGGATCAGGTGACCTATCCGCTCACCACCGCCATGCTGGCGGTGCCGGGGGCCACCACGGTGCGCGGCTACTCCTTCTTCGGCGACTCCTTCGTCTATGTACTGTTTGACGACAACACCGATCTCTACTGGGCTCGCGCCCGGGTGCTGGAGTATTTGAGTCAGGTGGCCCCCAACCTGCCCGCCTCCGCCCGTCCCCAGCTCGGCCCCGATGCCACCGGGGTGGGCTGGGTCTATCAGTACGCGCTGGTGGACAGAACTGGCAAGCACGACCTCAGCCAGCTCACCTCGCTGCAAAACTGGTTCCTCAAGTACGAGTTGCAGACGGTGGAGGGGGTCTCCGAGGTTGCCACCGTGGGCGGCATGGTGCGCCAGTATCAGGTGCGGGTCGACCCGGACAAGCTGCGCGCCTACGGCATCCCGCTCTCCCTGATCGAGACCGCCATCAAGCAGGGCAATCAGGAGACCGGCGCCTCCGTCATCGAGATGGCGGAAGCGGAGTACATGGTGCGCTCCAACGGCTATCTGAAAAGCGTCGAGGATCTGAAGCAGATCCCGCTCGGTACCACTGTGCGCGGCGCCCCGCTGCTGCTGGGTGACGTGGCGGATGTGGTCACCGGGCCCCAGAGCCGGCGCGGTCTGGCCGAGCTCAACGGCGAGGGAGAAGTGGTGGGCGGCATCATCGTCATGCGCTATGGCGAGAATGCCCAGCACACCATCGACGGGGTCAAGGCGCGGCTGGCCCAGCTGAAAAGCAGCCTGCCGGAGGGGGTCGAGGTCGTCACCGTCTACGATCGCTCCGACCTTATCCAGCGCGCCATCGACAACCTCTCCGGCAAGCTGGTGGAGGAGTTCGCGGTGGTGGTACTGGTCTGCCTCGCCTTCCTGTTCCACCTGCGCTCATCGCTGGTGGTGGTCATCTCCCTCCCTATTGCGATTTTGACCGCCTTTATCGTCATGCACCTGCAGGGGATCAACGCCAACATCATGTCGCTGGGGGGCATCGCCATCGCCATCGGCGCCATGGTGGACGGTGCCATCGTGATGATCGAGAACGTCCACAAGCACATGGAACGGGAGGCGCTCACCGACAAGAACCGCTGGCGCATCATCACCGAGGCGAGCATAGAAGTGGGGCCCGCCATCTTCTTCTCCCTGCTGATCATCACCATCAGCTTCCTGCCGGTGTTCGCGCTGGAGGCGCAGGAGGGGCGGATGTTCCATCCCCTCGCCTACACCAAGACCTACGCCATGGCGGCGGCGGCCGGGCTCGCCATCACGCTGGTGCCGGTGATCATGGGTTACTTCATTCGTGGCAAGGTGCTGGCGGAGCAGGCCAATCCGCTCAACCGCTGGCTAAGCCAGGGCTATGTGCCACTGCTCAAAGCCGTGCTGGCCCGTCCGAAAACCACCCTGGCCATCGCCGCCGTGGTGACGGTGGCGGGCTTCTGGCCGCTCAAATACCTGGGCTCCGAGTTCATACCGCCGCTGGATGAAGGGGACATCATGTACATGCCCACCACAGCAGCCAATATCTCGGTGGGCAAGGCACGGGAGATTTTGCAGCAGACCGACAAGCTCATTCGTACCGTGCCCGAGGTGCAGAACGTGTTCGGCAAGGCGGGGCGCGCCGAATCGGCCACCGACCCCGCCGATCTGGTAATGATGGAGACCAGCATCCAGCTCAAGCCCCGCGACCAGTGGCGCCCCGGCATGACCCCGGAAAAGCTGAAAGAAGAGCTCGATTCCCTCATCCGCTTCCCCGGCCTCACCAACGCCTGGGTGCCTCCCATCAAGACCCGCATCGACATGCTGGCCACCGGCATCAAGACCCCGGTCGGCATCAAGATTGCGGGGCCGGACCTCAAGGTGATCCAGCAGCTCGGCCAGCAGCTGGAACAGATCGTCGGCAAGGTGGAGGGCGCCTCATCGGTCTACGCCGAGCGGGTCGCCGGTGGCCGCTACGTGAAGGTGGATATCGACCGGCTAAAAGCGGCCCGCTACGGCCTCAACATTGCCGACGTACAGGCGGTGCTCGCCACCGCGGTGGGCGGCATGGAGGTGGGCCAGACCATCGAGGGGCGCGAGCGCTACCCCATCAACCTGCGCTATCCCCAGAGCTATCGCGATTCGGTGGCGAGCCTCGAGCTGCTGCCGGTGGTGACTCCGAGCGGTGCGCGCATCGCGCTGGCGGACGTGGCTCGGGTCTACATCAGCGACGAGGCGCCCATGCTGCGCAGTGAAAACGCGCGCCTCAACGGCTGGGTCTACGTCGACATTCGCGGCCGCGACATCGGCTCTTTCGTGGCAGAGGCCAAGGCCGAGGTGGACAAGCAGCTGGTGCTGCCGGCGGGCTACGCCCTCACCTGGTCCGGTCAGTTCGAATACATGGAGCGGGCCAAGGCGCGCCTCGCCTACGTGGTGCCGCTCACGGTCGCCATCATCGTGCTGCTGCTCTATCTGGCGTTTCGCCGCTTCCAGGAGGTGCTGCTCATTCTCACCACCCTGCCGCTGGCGGTGGTGGGCGGGATCTGGACCCTCTGGCTGCTCGACTTCAACCTCTCGGTGGCAGTCGGGGTGGGCTTTATCGCCCTGGCCGGGGTGGCGGTGGAGACCGGCGTCCTGATGCTGGTCTACCTCAACCACGCCTGGGATGACCTCGTGGCCAGCGGCAAGCCGGACCAGGCGGGCCTGCACCGGGCGGTGATCCACGGCGCCGCCCTGCGCCTGCGCCCCAAGATGATGACGGTGGTCACCATCATCGCCGGCCTCTTGCCCATCATGTGGAGCCACGGTACCGGCTCCGAGGTGATGCAGCGCATCGCCGCCCCCATGATCGGCGGCATGGTGAGTGCGCTGGTACTGACCCTGCTGGTGCTGCCCGCCGCCTACTACCTGTGGCGTAGCCGGCACCTGGGCGCGGCCGAGCACCAACCCGCCGGCTAACCCGGTGGCAGCGCCCTTTTTGACAACCAAGAATCTGAATCAACGACGAGGAAACACCATGAACTACAAGACGCTGACCCTGACCCTGCTGCTTGGCCTTGCCACCCACACCAGCCTGCTGGCCGAGGAGATGATGAACCATGCCGGCCACGACATGGGCCAGATGAGCCAGATGGAAGGCATGAACGAGATGGGCGAGATGGCGATGACCCAGGGGGTCATCAGCCGCATCGACGCGGCCAACGGCAAGGTCGGCATCAAGCACGAGGCGATCGACAACCTCAAGATGCCCGCCATGACCATGGTCTTTCGGGTGGCCGATCCGGCCCTGCTCAAAGATCTGAAAGTGGGGGATGCGGTGCGCTTTCACGCCGAGAACCCGGCCGGCAAGCTCACCGTGACCGCCATCCAGAAACAGTAAGCGGAGTCATTGCAATAAAAGACGGCGGGATCATCCCGCCGTTTTCTTTTACTGCGCCATCTACTGCGCCATCTACTGCACCATCCGCTACTGCACTATCCGCTACTGCACTATCCGCCGAGCGGCCTCCTCAGCCGTTCGGATAAGCCTGAGCGATATTCGCCTGAGCTATCCCGAGCAACTGAACAGACATGTCCTGCAATACATAGAGGTCGCGGCGACGGGTCCAGGGTTGATCGGATTGCTCGTCATACCAGACGGGTAGTTCGATCCCCTCCGGGGCATGGCTCGTCACCTTGCGGGCACGGCAGGTGATGATGCAGCGTTTGACGTGGTCGCGGTGACCGATGACGGCCGCCGTGCCGAGGGCGGCAGCCTCTCCACCGGCGTAATCCCTGACGATGGCCTCCACCACCCCGTCCGTGCTGAGGTAGACCAGCTTGCCCTCATCATCCCAGTAAGGCTCGATGGAGATGACATCCCGGGCCGGGATATCGGGATAGCGGGCCGAGTCGAGGAAGCGGGCGATCTCCCACTGCACATACATGGGCACCGGCTTTTGCCGATAGAGGGCCGCGCAGCAGGCGGCCAGCGCCTCGTTCATGGGGCCGGGCTCGGCCAGTTCATCCGGGTTGCCCGAGGCGTTGGGGCGGTTGCCAAAGGCAAAGGCGATGACGCAGTGGGCCTGGTCGATGGCGACCCGGGACGGGGTCATGTTGAAGCAGGCCTCCTCGATGAAGGGGGCCAGCTGGCGGGCCGTCTGCTCGTCGTGCAGCTCGGCGCTCAAGCGGTCGGTCAGGGTGGTGCGAAAATCCCCCGCACTCCCCTGGCTGTCATTGCTGCTGTTGCAGCCGGCGAGGGTGGCGACCAGGGGGGTACTCAACAGCCCCAGGGTGACTCTGCGTCTGTGCTTGTCCATAACGACTCCTTTGTTGATGTCCAGGGCAGAAAATCAACCCGTTGGAGTCCATACCGTACGGAAAAAACAGGGGGATAAAAGTCAGAAAGGGAGGCAGAGGGGCGCAACGTGCAGCACCTCACACTTCCCGGGCCATTCGCAAGCAAGCCCTTTTGATTCAATTGCTTGGCGTATCAGAAAAACAGGGAGCAGGGGGAAACCCGCCTGCGCCCCGTCACTGCCGCACCATCAGCCGCGGATATGGTCGATAAAGGCGTCGATCTGTTCGCGGCCGCAGGCCGGGTTCATGAAGACCGCCTTCTCCCCGGCGATGTAGGAGTACTTGCCGCGAGCGTCATAGTCGGAGTGAGCGATGGCCTCCACCCAGTTGGTGTAGAGCCCCACCTTGCCGCGCCCGGTAAACAGGCTGCGGTGGTAGTCGGTGTTGCGCTGCAAGCGCGCCTTGTAGGCCGCATCCGGGCTGCGCGCCAGCTCGAAGGCGAACTCGGCGTCGGGGTCCTGCACCCACTCGGGGTTGTAGATCTTGAAGCCCACGCTCGGCCCCTGGTTCTCTTGGGCCACCAGCTTGACGTTGCCGAGCTGGCTTAACCGGAAACGGAAGTAGTTGGCGTTTTGCAGGCAGTGGGCCAGCACGGTGCGATAGCCCTCCACCCCCAGGTAGTTGAGCGCCGCATAGGCACCGAACAGGCCGCTCGCCCCGCGGGAGCACTCGATGGTGGACTGCAGGTGGGTCTGGCCCTGAATGTCCCGCTCAAAATAGGAGAAGTTCTCCGGGTCGTTCTCCATCGCCTTGAGGTCATCCTGCTCCTTGATCATCACCAGGCTGGAGGTATAGGGCACATAGCCCCACTTCTGGAAGTCGACGGTGAAGGAGTCGGCGTATTTGAGCTCGGCAAAGCGGCTCACGTTGCGCTCGATCCCCGCCAGGGTGGCGCTGTTGATGGCCAGCGGGTTGGCGGCAAAGTCGTAGTCCAGGAAGAAGATCATCGACCAGCCGATGGCGGCATCCACGTGGATGTGCGGCTTGACCGCCACCTCGAACCGCTCGCAGAGCCGATCCCGCAGCTCGACCACGGGTTTCACCTGGTCCACCCCGAAGGTATCGGTAGTACCCATGGTGAGCATGATGGTGGGCACCACGTGCTTGAGAGCGAAGCAGGCGGTCAGGGTACGTTCCAGGTGGTCGAGATCGATGTCGTTGTTCTCGCCGACCTGGATGCGGATGGTCTTGTTCTCGATGTCGACCCCGAGCAGGGAGAGGTTGGTGATGTTGGAGTAGTGGCCGCCCTGGGAGTTGATGATGCGGTAATCCTGATAGTGGCCGAGCCCCTTGTGCTTGGCCTCCGGCAGGCTCTTGCGGATGCCGAGCAGGTAGCCATAGAGGTTACAGAAGGTCCCCCCCTGGGTGAAGATGCCGGTGGCGCGGGCCGGATCGTAACCCGCCAGCAGCGCTATCTGGCGCACCACCTTCTTCTCCAGCTCCTCGGCCACCCCGGCATACTCGGAGTAGACCAGATTGGGGTTGGCGAGGATCCCCATCTGGGCGCCGTAGATGGCGGGATCCGCCGACATGGTGATGACGTTCTCGACGCTGGAGGGGTTCTCCCAGTCTTTGGACAGGGCGCCGGCAAACAGCAGCTCGGCCATGGGCTCGCCCGGGGTGCGCATGGTGGCCGGCACCGGCATGGTCTCGCACAAGTCGGCGAGGCGGGCGCGGCCATCAGGCCAGGCATTGAGCCGCGCCGCCGGGGCCAGACCGCGGGCGCGAAACTCGTTGAGGGTGGCAAAACCGGGTTCACGGAAGACCGGCCAGAGATCGGGGTTGCGCGAGAAGAAGTTGGCTTTGACTGTGGCAAAACGACGTTCGAATTCGGGGTGGATGGCGTTGACGCCTTCATCTTTCAAATAGACCAAGTCACTCATTTTTATACCATTAGTACAGCAAATGTGCAGTCCTTATACCCCCGGGTCGCCGTTTGAAACAGCGACAATATCTAATGGCCTCCCCTACTTTTTGTCATGCATGAGGGCGGACGGCGGCTGGCAAAAAGGCGCCTTTCGGGCGCCTCTTTTGATTTTGTGATCCACCCGCCCCATCGGCGAGAAAAGCGTCAGCGCAGCGCCGCCAGCAACCAGCGAGAGAGCTCCTCCAGCTCGGTCTCCCGGGCCGCAAACTCGCTGCGCCACTGGCGCAGCAGGTCGTCGAGGGCATCGGCGCGGTAGGCCGTGCCGGGCAGCCGCGCGGCCAGCGCATCGAGCGGTGCCGGATCCAGGCTGTCGCTGAAGATCTGCGCCCGCCCGATCACCCCTTTCTCCACGTCAAAATGCAGCTCCACCCCGCCCCAGCCGAAGCGCTCGTCCAGCTGATGGCTAAAGGCGGGGGCATGGCCGAAGTTCCACTCCCAGCTGTGCTGGCGGGCGAAGGTGTCGGCAAAGCCGGGCAGATCGGGCATCTGCTCGGGAGAGATATGCTCGGGCTGCACCCGTTCGCCGTAGTGGCTGAAGAAGGCCTCCTGCAGCGCCTCGCTCACCTGTTGGTGATCGATGCCCGGCAGCAGCTCGCAGAGGTTGGCCACCCGGCTGCGCACCGAGCTGATGCCCTTGGCCGCCAGCTTCTTGGGGTCGGGATTGAGGTAGTTGGCGAGCCGGCCGAGGTCGGCGTCCAGCAGCAGGGTGCCGTGGTGAAAGCCGCGATCATGGGTCTCCCGATAGGCCGAGCCCGACACCTTGCGCTCCCCGTCCTGAGTCGCCACCAGCAGATCGTTGCGCCCGGAGGCGAAAGCCTCGACCCCGAGCCGCGTGAGCGCGTCCAGCACGATGGCGGTGGAGATGCTCTTGTCATACTCCGGCTTGCCCGCCATGAAGGTGAAGCAGCTGTTGCCAAGGTCGTGAAACACGGCGCCGCCGCCGCTGCTGCGCCTGGCCAGGGTAACCCCGTCCTCCTCCATGCGGCGGGTGTTGCACTCCTTCCAGGGATTCTGGGCCCGGCCGATCACCACGGTATTGGCGTTGCGCCACAGGAACAGCACCCGCTGGTTCGGATCCATCTGGCGGAAGATGCACTCCTCCACCGCCAGGTTGAACAGGGGGTCGTGAGAGTCGGACAGCAACAAACTCAATCGGGACATGAGAAGGCCTCATCGGGATGGAAGAGTCGCTATCATAACACCGGGGTCGACAGGATCCGGCCCCCCTTCTGCCTGTTTCGGCTCGTTACTGACTGATAACGCAACAAATGAAAGATCGACACAATCTGACAGCAACATAAATGTATCCGTTGATACGGCGACACAGGCTGACGCATTGCGCTGAAAATTAAGTAATCACTCACTGATATTGAGGTAAACGGCTGGCAAATACGATTAAAATGCGACCGTTTTTATTGGTCATATGGCTCCGTAATTATTCGCATAATTGCCAAAAATACCGAGCAGGAAAGCCAAATGTGATGAGTGACACAGAAATCTTTTTTTCTGTCACACATCCCCCATTCCAGCGCCCTTTCGCCCCCTTGCGGGCAACAAGGAATTGTTTGACTCTAGGACTGACCCCCGTCTCCCGAGAGGAATGAGTATGAGTGTCGTAAATTCCTCCCTTCATCGCCTGCTCCGGTATCTGCCCATGCTTGGTTCAGCGATGTTTTGCACCCTTTTCTCCCTGCCATCCAAGGCGGTGGACAAGATAGTGGTGCAACTGCCCTGGCAACATCAGTTCCAGTTTGCCGGTTATTACGCGGCCCAGGCCAGAGGCTTCTATCGAGATGCCGGGCTGGATGTCACCTTGCGACCCGCCGTCACCGGCACCAATGTGGTCAACGAGGTGATGTCGGGCAATGCCCAGTACGGGGTCAGCGGCAGCGATCTGCTGCTGGCGCGCGCCAGTGGCCAGCCGGTCGTGGTGCTGGCTTCCATGCTGCAGCATTCCCCGCTGGTGCTGCTCACCCTGGAGCGGCCCGACATTCGCCAACCGGCGGATCTGGCAGGCAAACGGCTGATGCTGGAGCCCGGCTCCCAGGAGCTGCAGATCTACCTCAATCGCCATGCCCCGCCGGGCAGCTGGAGCAAGCTGCCCTATGAACAGGGGCTGAAGGCGCTGCTCGCCGGCCAGGTGGACGCCATCAGTGCCTACAGCACCACCGAGCCCTTCTATCTGGCCCGGATGGGGATCCCCTATCGGGTGTTCTCCCCCCGCAGCATCGACTTCGATTTCTACGGTGACAACCTGTTCACCTCGGAGCGCGAGCTGAACAACCGGCCGGAGCGGGTCTACGCCTTTCAGCAGGCGAGCCTCAAGGGGTGGCGCTATGCCATGGAAAACCCGGCCGAGATGATCAACTGGATCATGGAACAGTACCCAAGCGGTTATGGCCGCGAGCAGCTGGAGTTCGAAGCCAGTGCCACCCGGGAGCTGATGCAGCCAGATCTGGTCGAGCCCGGCTACATGCAGCCGGAGCGCTGGCAGCAGATCGCCAGAAGTTACCTCGAAGCTGGCCTGCTCTCGGCCCTGCCAGACCTCGAGCACTTCCTCTACAACCCGGATCGGGAGCGGATCCGCCAGCAGCGCCAGCTGCTCGACAAGAGCGTGGCGGTGGCCATGCTGGTGACCTTCTCCCTGCTGACCCTGCTCGGCATCTTCTGCTACCTCTACCTGCGCCTGCGCCAGGAGGCGCGCGACCGCCAGCGGCTCACCCGCGAGCTGGCCCAGAGCGAGCAGCACTACCGCTTCGTGGCGGAGAACAGCGCTGACGTCATCTGGACCATGGACACCGCCACCCTGCGCTTTCGCTACGTCAGCCCTGCCATTCTGCCGCTCAGCGGTTACGAGGCGATCGACGTGCTGACCCTCCCCATCAGGCAGCTTATTCCGGAAACATCCAGAAAACAGCTGCGCGCCGAGCTGAGCGGTTCCCTCGCCGCCTGGCAACGCGGCGACCACGAGCAGACCCGCTGCGTCATTCGTACCCAGCTGCGTCACAAAGAGGGACATCTGGTGGCCACCGAAACGGTCACCACCCTGCACGGCAACGAGCAGGGGGAGCCGGAGGCGATTCTGGGGGTGACCCGCGACATCACCGAGCGGGCCGCCCGCGAGGAGATGATGCGCCGGCTCGCCTTCTATTATCCCCTCACCAACCTGCCCAACCGCCGGCTGCTGCAGCAACGGTTGAAGGAGGCCATGGAGAGCGAAGCGCAGCTGGCTCTGCTGTTCATCGATCTCGACCACTTCAAGCCGATCAACGACACCTTCGGCCACGAGACCGGCGACGTGCTGCTCAACATGGTGGCGGAACGGATGCGCCACTGCGTGCGGGAGCGGGATCTGGTGGCACGGCTGGGAGGGGACGAATTCGTGATCCTGCTGCCCGACACCGGGGACGAGGCGCTGGCGGTGGCCGACCATCTGCACCAGAGCCTGCGCCATCCGTTTCGCATCGACGAGGAGCAGGAGCTGCGCATCTCCAGCAGCATAGGGGTGGCCCTCTATCCGGAGCACGGTACCGACCCCAAGACCCTGATGCACCACGCCGATCAGGCCATGTACCAGGCCAAGGGCAGAGGGCGGGGCCGGGTCTGTCTGTTCACCGCCGGGCTCGATCCGGAGCAGGGCTCGCTGGTGTGGCAGAGCAGCCACGAATGCGGCCATCCCCGCATCGATGCCGAGCATCGTCAGCTGTTCGTGCTGACCAACCGGCTGCTGGAACACATGAAGGATCACCAGGAGCACCCGGCCCTGTTCCTGGAGTGCATGGAGAGCCTGTTCGACGTGGCCCGCCACCACTTCGCCTTTGAAGAGCAGATGCTGGCCGAACTCGGCTACCCGGAGCTGGCCAGCCACCAGCAAGACCACCAGCTGTTGCTGCAAAAAGCCAGCCAGCTGATGACCGCCGCCAGGGCGGGCACCTTGGGCAACGACGAGTTGCTCAACTTCATCATTCAGGAGCTGGTTGTCGGCCACATGAGCCAGGCCGATCGGCGCTACTTCCCGCTGATGAAAGGACGCTGACCCAGCGCCCCAGCCACCTGAACGAGTGAAACGAGAAGGGCCACCGAGGTGGCCCTTCTGTCATTGTGTGCCCGGCTGGTCTGCCGCGATCGCGACCCCAGGGCGCGACATCAGGCTGTAGTAGAGCAGCGGGATCACCACCAGGGTGAGCAGGGTGGAGACCAGGATCCCGAAAATCAGGCTGATGGCCAGCCCGTTGAAGATGGGATCATCGAGGATGAACAGGGCCCCGATCATGGCCGCCAGCGCGGTCAGCAGGATGGGTTTGGCCCGCACCTGTGCCGCTTCGATCACCGCCTGTTCGAACACCACGCCGCTCGCCCGCTGCTGCTCAATAAAGTCCACCAGCAGGATGCTGTTGCGTACGATGATCCCGGCGAGCGCGATCATCCCGATCATCGAGGTGGCGGTAAACTGGGCCCCCAGCAGGGCGTGGCCCGGCATCACCCCGATGAGGGTGAGCGGAATGGACGCCATGATGATGAGCGGCACCAGATAGGAGCGGAACTGGGCCACCACCAGCAGGTAGATGAGGATCATCCCCACCCCGTAGGCTAGCCCCATGTCGCGGAAGGTCTCATAGGTGATTTTCCACTCCCCGTCCCACAACAGCGCCACCTCTCCCAGCTTGTCGGGCTGCTGTACGTAATACTGGGGCAGCTCGATATCGGCGCCAGCGCTAAACATGCCGTAGAGCGGGCTGTCGGTATGGCCGCCCATGTCGGCCACCACCATCACCATGGGCTGCATGTTCTTGTGCATGATATAGCCGGGGGCCAGCTCGTCACGGCGGCTCACCAGCTCGGACACCCGGATGAGCTGGCCGCTCTGGCTGCGCACCTTGAGGGCCAGCACGCCCGCCAGATCCCGCTTGTCGCCGGGGGCCAGTTCGATGCGCACTGGCACCGGATACTTGGCGCCGTGCCCCTGCAGCCAGCTGGCATCCTGATAGCCCACCCCGCCATTGAGGGTGTTCACCAGCTCCCCGAGATCGACCCCGAAGCGGGCCGCCTTGCTGCGGTCCACCACCAGCCGCCACTTGGGTTGTGGGTCGGTCAGATAGATATCCACATCCACCAGATCCTCGGTGGCCACAAAGCGGGCCTGTACGGCGCGAGCGGCTGCCTCACGGGCGGCCTGAGTCGGGCCATACACTTCCGCAACGATGGGTGACCAGACCGGCGGGCCGGGCGGCACCTCCACCACTTTCAGGTTGCCCCCTGCCGCACTGGCGATGGCCTGCAGCGGCGCCCACACCGACTGGGCAATCTGGTGGCTGCTGCGATGGCGCTCATGCTTGTCCACCAGATTGACCTGAATATCCCCCACATTGGCGCCGCTGCGAATGAAGTAGTGACGCACCAGCCCGTTGAAGTTGATGGGGGCCGCGGTGCCGGCGTAGATCTGGTAATCCTTCACCTCGGGCACCTTGGCAAGCTCCCGCCCGACCGCCAGCAGGGTGCGCTCGGTCTGCTCCAGGGTCGCCCCCTCCGGCATGTCGAGCACCAGCTGGAATTCCGACTTGTTGTCGAAGGGGAGCATCTTGAGCACTACCCACTGCACCATGGGCATGGCGGCGGCGCCCGCGACCAGCAGCAGGATGGCCAGCCAGAGCTTGTGTCTCGCTCTCCTGGCGCCAGCGCCCATCAGGAAAGGGGTCATCAGCCGCTGAAAGAGGCCGGCCTTGGCCTCACCGTGGGCAACATGTCCCTCCTTCTTGAGCAGGTGGCTCGCCAGCCAGGGGGAAAAGATAAAGGCCACCAGCAGGGAGATCAGCATCCCCATGCTGGCATTGATGGGGATGGGGCTCATGTAGGGGCCCATCAGGCCGCTGACAAAGGCCATCGGCAGCAGGGCCGCGATCACCGTCAGGGTCGCCAGTATGGTCGGCCCGCCTACCTCGTCCACCGCTCCCGGAATAAGATCATTGAGGGCTCCCTTGCCCAGTCCGCGATGGCGGTGGATGTTCTCCACCACCACGATGGCGTCATCCACCAGAATGCCGATGGAGAAGATCAGCGCAAACAACGACACCCGGTTGAGGGTAAAACCCCACGCCCAGCTGGCAAACAGGGTCAGCGCCAGGGTGATGACGATGGCAACGCCCACTACCAGCGCCTCGCGCCAGCCCATGCTCACCAGCACCAGCAGCAGCACCGCCGTGGTGGCAAAAATCAGCTTGCCGATCAGGGTGTTGGATTTGGTCTCGGCGGTAACGCCGTAGTCACGGGTCACCGTCACCTCGACCCCAGCAGGAATGAGTCGATTCTTGAGGCTCTCGACCCGCGCCTCAACCCGCTTGGCCACCTCGACCGCGTTCTGGCCGGGCTGCTTGCCGATGGCCAGGGTCACCGCCGGATAACTGGCTTGCCCCTGCCCCATCCAGCTGCGCTGCACCGGGGTCTCCTCCCCAAGCGACACGCTCGCCACATCACCGAGATAGACCGGCTTGTCCCCCTGCAGCCCCACCACCAGCTCGCGGGCTTCTTGTTCACTTTGCAGGAACTGCCCCACCTGCACCTTGATCTCCCGGTTGTCCTGCACCACGGCCTGCTCGCTACCCACCTGATTGGCGGCGGCAAGCCGCTGGCTCAGCTCGCCCCAGCTGATGCCGTGGGCGCTGAGGGCCGCCGGATCCGGCATCACCCGCAGCACGGCACGCTGGCTGCCCAGGCTATAGATGTCGCGGGTACCGGGCAGTCGCTTGAACTCGGTCTCCAGCTCGTGGGCAACCCGGGTCAGCTCGGCGGCGCCCAGTTGCTTTTGCCACTCCTTGCTCCAGAGCGTCAGACTGACGATGGGGACATCGTCGATCCCCCGGGGTTTTACCAGTGGCTGGCCGACCCCGATCCCCTGTGGCAGCCAATCGCGGTTGGAGTCGAGCTGGTTGTTGAGATCGACGATGGCCTGTTCGCGGCTCACCCCTACCTTGAACACCACCACCAGCAGGGCGCCATCGGGGCGAGAGAACGAGTAGAGGGTATCGACCCCCTTGATCTGGGAGACCACCTGCTCGGCAGGGGTGGTGACGAGAGACTCCACCTCTGCCGGCGTGGCGCCCGGGAAGGGGATATAGACATCGGCGAAGGTGACATCGATCTGCGGCTCCTCCTCCTTGGGGGTCACCAGCACCGCAAACAGACCGAGCAGCAGCCCCACCAGCGCCAGCAGCGGGGTGATGGCCGAGCCCTGAAACAGCGCCGCCAGCCGACCGGCAGGCCCCATCCTCTCCTTGTTGCCGTTCAGCTCGCTACTCATGGGCCACCGCCTGCTGGCGAGCCCAGCCATCCGCCGCTACCTGATCGCCACTCTGGACACCCGCCAGAATGTCGCACTGCGCCCCCTGACAGTGACCCACCCGCACCGGCGTCAGCGCCCAGCCATCCCCCTGTTTGAGGTAGAGACCGCTGAACTCACCCTGCCTGAGCAGGGCCTGCTCCGGCACCTGCAACTGCTGACGCTCACCCTGCTTGAGCTGCACCTTGAGCCACATGCCGGGCAGCACACCCGCGGTTTGCGGTGGCAGGTCGAGGCGCAGCCTGAAGGCATGGCTCTGGCTGTCGGCATAGTTGAAGCGGGTCAGTTTGAGGGGGGTAACGGTGTTGCCATCCGGCAGCAGCACCTGCACATCCGCTGGCTGACTGGCGAGTGCGAGCGCAGATTGGGGCAGATCTACCTCCACCCGCAGCGCATCAAGGGAAAAGCCGGAGAGCAGCGGCGTGCCGGGTGCCACCGTCTCCCCCAACTCCACCAGCCGCTTGGTCACCACCCCGGCGTAGGGGGCCAGAATGCGGGTATAGCCGTAGGCCTCGCGGGCCTGAGTGAGGGCTGCGTCGGCAGCGTTTACCTCGGCGCGAGCGGCGCGATCGGTCGCCTGGGCATTGTCGAGCTGGGCGCGGGTGATCACCCCTTTGGCGATCAGCGCCTGAAAGCGGGCAAGCTGGCGCTCTGCCTCCACCTGCTGGGCCTGTGCCCGCGCCAGTCGCGCCTGGGCACCCGTGACGGCGGCAAACTGCTCCTTGCCGCTGATCTCCAGCAGGGGCTGCCCGGCGACGACTTCATCGTTCACATCCACCAGCATGCGGGAGACCCGGCCGCTGGTCTGGGCCGCCACCGTCCCCTGATGGATGGCACTGACGGTGCCATCCAGGGTAAGCCAGTCGGTCACCTGACGGGGAACCAGGGTCAGGGTCGCATCACCAGTCGCCTCGGCAGACCATGTCATCGGAGAGACAAGAGCGGAGGTCATGGCCAGCATGGTGGCCCCCAGCACGCGGATCTGTTCCATGATATTCCTCCTTCCCCGACAGCAGGGGCAATCCGTTCAGGCCGAGCGGGGGTGGCAGCGCTTCTCCCGCACCTTCACCCAAACCCGATCAACAAGCAAAATCCCGGCCACCATGGCAGCGACAAACAACAGTACCATGGGCTGGCCGCTGGAAATGAGACTCAAGCCTGGCCCCGGGCAGATCCCCGCCAGCCCCCAGCCAATGCCGAACAGGGCCGAACCCCCGATGAGGCGGCGGTCCAGTTTGGGGGCCGGTACGCTGGCCATGGGTTCCCCCAGCAGGCTGCGCTTGAGCGGTTTGACCAGCAGGAAGTAACCCGGCATGAACGCCAGCAGTGCCCCGCCCATGACGAACGCCAGACTGGGATCCCAGTGACCCGCCAGGTCGAGAAACCCGATGACCCGGGCCGGATCTATCATGCCGGAGATGGCAAGACCCAGACCAAACAGCAGACCCGCGAGCAAACTTGTCAACAATGCCATGATGATCAACCTGTTATAAAACGTGGTGGGTGAGAAAGACGGTGATGAAGCCGGCCGCCATAAAGGTGAGAGTGGCGACGATGGAGCGCAGGGAGAGACGCCCCATGCCGCAGATGCCGTGGCCGCTGGTGCAACCATTGCCAAGGCGGGTGCCGATGCCGACCAGCAGCCCGGCCAGCAGCACCAGCGGCCAGCCGGGCAGCGTGCTGAATGCCGGCATGCTGGCCCAACCCAGGCTCAGCGCCAGCCAGGCCCCCGCCCCCAATCCCAGCAAGAAGAGCAGCCGCCAGGGCGCCCTGTGTTGCAGCGCACCGGCCAGAATGCCGCTGATCCCGGCCACCCGGCCGTTGAACAACATCAGGATCAGGGCCGCGAGCCCCACCAGCATGCCGCCGCCCAGAGAGAGCAACCATTGGCTTTCCATCATCGAGATTCCTTATTTTCTGAGTGACAAAAATGGGTTTGCAGCGCCGCCAGCACATCGACGGCCGCCTCGCTCACCAGCGAGTAGTAGATCTGCTGGGAGACCTTGCGCGAGCGGATAAGGCCCTGGCGCTTCAATACCGACAGTTGCTGGGAGAAGGCGGATTGGCCGAGCTGGCTGTGGGCCAGCAACTCCCCGACCCCCTTCTCCCCCTCCACCAGCTGGCAGAGCACCAGCAGCCGCTCGGGATGAGCCAGCGCCTTGAGCAGGGAGGCGGCGGCTGTCGCGTGTCTGTTCATTTCGTTGAATTGGCTCATGGGAGTAAATTAGCAATTGTTGATATTTAGTTCTATTGTATAAAGCGACACTAAATTAGCAATGTCTAAATTAAATAGGGAGAAGGTCATGACGGTAGATAACGGAGTCAGAGTCGTCGCGGGCTGCATGTTGCTGCTCTCGCTGCTGCTCACCGCCTGGGTACACCCTGGCTTTGTCTGGCTGAGCGTCTTTGTCGGGGTCAATCTGATCCAGAGCGCCTTCACCGGTTTCTGTCCGGCCGCGATGCTCCTCAAGCGGCTGGGGCTGAAATAGCGTGACGGGTAACGAGGGGGAGAGCAGAAGGTGGAACGAGGGCGGTGAGGGTGCTCACCGCGCTTTCATCGTCCTGGCGGTAGCCAGCCGACCCCGATTATTGACAAACTTGTATCTAAATGTTGCTGAAAGGGTGATGAGGCTTTACCTCACCGCTCTGGATGAGTACCATCAGGCCGTCAATCAACAGCGGAGACCATCAGTGGGCAACTCATCAAGTGACAGTTGTAGACCGACCCTCGTCGTCGGTACCCGGGTCGCGAGCTAGCCGCAGGTCTTCCTCTGCCGCATGCTCGCAGCCCTGCGAGAAGCGGAAATCCACTCCCCTCTTCTCTTTTTTACACTTGACGTCAGGTGACCTGGCTTTGCCATGACACCTTGCCTGCATAGTTTCTGCTTCCCACAAGGAGGCTGCTATGCGTTTTATTTCAACTTTGTCCGTATCCAACCGGGCTCACCCCCTGCTGAGCAGACTGGGCCGCGGCTTGCTGCCGCTCTGGTTGCGCGGCAAACGGCGCCAGCACCACTACCGGCTGCAGATCCGTTGCGAGGATCGGGCCGACATGGAGCAGGTGCTGGATCTGGTGAACCACACCCTGCAGCCGGCGGGCCTGCAACCCCTGCAGTCCCTGCGACCCGGCCGCAGCGGCGGGCGGGAGCTGGTGCTCAACCTGCACTGCACCCCGCCCCAGCGTCGCTATCTGGTGCAGTTCGTGCATCAGGTGGGGGTACATCACCCGGTTCGCTGGGAGCTGCATCCCCGCCGCGACCCCGAACTCGTGCTCAATTGATCGTGCACGACTGATATCCGGGGCCAGCCATGCTGGCCCCTTTCAATCCGTTTCACCGCCCTGCCCGCCATCCTGGATGGACGGGCCGGGCGCCTCGTGCGTGTTTTTCGTCAATTCATGGCCTGCACGCACGGGGCCGTTGGCGGGGGGACCGTCCCCTCGCCCGCCTTCAGAAAGGCCATCGGCAACAGAAGGAGTACGCCATGAGAATGTGGCAGCAATTCGACATGATCTCTCTGCTCGACACCCTGGCCAGCCTGCTGCTGGCCTTCGTGCTGGGCAGCCTGGTGGGGCTGGAGCGCCAGTATCGCCAGCGCACCGCGGGCCTGCGCACCAACGTGCTGGTGGCGGTGGGCGCGGCCCTGTTCGTCAACCTGGCCCAGCGCATCTATGACCTGCACGGCGGTACCTATGGGGTGGTGCACGTGGTGGCCTACATCGTCTCCGGTATCGGCTTTCTCGGCGCCGGCGTCATAATGCGCGAGTCCGGCAACATCCGCGGCATCAACACCGCGGCCACCCTGTGGGGCGTGGCGGCGGTTGGCGCCGCCAGCGGGGCCGGACTGGCCATGGAGGCGATCCTCGGCGCCTTGTTCGTGCTGGCCGCCAACACCCTGCTGCGCCCGCTGGTCAACCAGATCAACCGCCGTCCGGTGGACAACACCGACACCGAGGTGACCTACCGGGTCACCGCCCTCACCCAGCGCGAGTACCAGAAGGAGGTGCTGCACTGGCTGGAAGAGATGCTGGAGCAGGCCAACTATCCCTTGAGCGAACTCGACATCGAGCCCTTCGGCGAGCGGGATCTGGAAATTTCGGCGGTGCTGCTGGCCACCTCCATCGATGGCGACGAGCTCGACGCCCTGATGGTGAAGCTCGGCATCCACCCCCACATCAAGCAGGTGTTCTGGCGCGCCAGTACCACCGACTGACACCAGACTCTGCCATTGAAAAAGCAAAAGCCCCGCCATTGCCGGCGGGGCTTTTGCTTTTCAGCATGCGGGGAGATCAGGCGACCCGGGCAGCCCGCTGACTGCGCCAGCGAATACGCGGATTGATCACCTGAGCTGTCTGGGGCGGCGGGTTGCCCGCAATAAGCTTTTGCATCAGTTCGAAGGTCGCCCGAGCCAGGGCCGGGCAATCTTGGGCCACCGAGTCGATGTGCATGGGGATGCAGTCGAGCAGGTCGTGATCGTCGAAGGTGCACAGCCGCATGCCCGTCTCCATCAGCCCCGCCTCGTTGAGGTAGCGCAGCACCCCCTCCAGCAGGGTGAAGGAGGCAGTGAAGAGCCCCTTGGGCGGCGCACCGAGCTCGGCCACCAGCTCGGCCATCAACTGATAGCCCGAGCTTGGCTGGTAGTCGCGGTGGCGCACCCGGGTCGGGTCCGCCTCCAGCCCGGCGCGGTGCAGCCCCAGCTGATAGCCCGCCAGCCGGTGGCGGCTGGGGGAGAGATCCAGCAGGCCGCCGAAGTAGTAGATCTCCTCGCCGCACTGGCCGGCCATCTCCTGCACCAGCTCGGCGGTGGCCTTGCAGGCATCGGAGATCACCATGGGCAGACGCGACTCGCCGATGTGACGGTCGAGCTGCACCACCGGCAGGCGGTCGTGAATGCGGGCATAGATATCGTCGCTATGGCCGCTGGAGGCGACAATCAACCCGTCCACCTGGCGGCTGATGAGGTTGTCCACCACCCGCTGCTCCAGGGTGGGGTCATCCTCGGAGCAGGCGATGAGCAGCTGGATCCCGGTCTCCCGGCAGTGCGCCTCGAGGGCGCGGGCGATACTGGCAAAGCCGAAGTTGGTAAGGTCGGGGATCACCAGCCCCCAGGTGTAACTGCGGGTCTCGCGCAGAGCGCGGGCATGAAAGCTCGGCTGGTAGTGGCACTCGTCCGCCACCGCCTGGATCCGCTTGCGGGTGTCGTCGGCGATGCGGTACTCCGCACTCTTGCCGTTGAGCACCAGACTGGCGGTCGCCTTGGACACCCCCACCAACTCGGCTATCTGAGCAATTGTGATCCGTTTCTTCTTCTCCACCTGGCCTCCCGGCAAACTGACACCGGGCTATTGTACTAGGCAGGCCGCCAGCGGCCAGTGATCGAGGCAAATTTTGCCGCCCGCGACCGGTTTGCCCGGCGCAAGCTGCGGCCCCGGTCCCGGGAAGTAGCGCGCCGACAGGGTATGGCGGCCGCCATCGACGAAACACTCGAGGCTGGATCGATCGCACAAGACGGTGATGCTGCCGCCCTGCCAGGGGCAGCATCGCTCCTCCCACTCTCCGCTCTGCCAGTTCAGGCGGCGCAGCACCAGGCGCCCCGGCCGCCAGCACAGCTCGGCCACGGCGCCAAACCAGAGGCTCCCCTCGCCGCACAGCGCCAGATCGAGCCAGGCCGAATCGATGGCCAGCCCCGGAAACTCACCGAGCTCCCCCTCAAAGCGGGTCTGCTCCCCCTTCAGTGCCGCCAGCTCAGCCACCGGCCGCTGGCTGAGCCAGTCGCCTTGCCAGAACAGCTCCCGCGGGCAGCTCATCTGGTGCAGCCAGCCATAGGGAATGGTGGGCTGACTCATCTCGTTCTCTTCGGGCAGTCCCAGCCAGCCGAACAGCAAGCGCCGCCCCTGGTTGTCCTGAGTGGTCTGCGGCGCATAGAACTCGAAGCCCCGGTCCAACTCGTGGAAAGCCCCGTGGGCGAAGCGCTCGCCGTCGAAGTCACCCGCCAGCCAGCCGCACTGGTAGAGGTTGCGATAATCCTCTCCCCGGGGGGCAATCCCCTGCGGACAGCTGATCAGCACATGACGATCTGCCAGGGGGAAGAGGTCCGGACACTCCCACATGTAACCAAACTCATCGAGCCCTCCGCGCCCACTGCCGGCGATGGGGCCCACCAGCGTCCAGGCATCCAGCGCGTCGCCGCGATAGAGCAGCACTTCGCCCTTGTCATCCAGGGTGCGGGCCCCCAGCACCATCAGCCACTGCCGGCCGTCGTGCCACACCTTGGGGTCGCGCACATGGCCGCTGTAGCCTTCAGGCAATTCCAGCACATGCCCCAGCTTGGCAAAGCCCCCCTCATCGTCGGCACGGGCCAGACACTGATAGGCGGTACGGCTGCCGTCCGGGTATTTGACGTTGCCGGTGTAGATGAGGGTCAGGCGCCCCTGCTCATCGCTCACCGCCGAGCCCGAGTAGCAGCCGTGGCTCTCATAGGTCTCGGTGGGCAGCAGCGCCACTGGTTCGTGCTGCCAGTGCAGCAGATCGGTGGAGGTGACATGACCCCAGCTTTTGTTGCGGTGCTCGCAACCGAGCGGGTTCCACTGATAGAAGAGGTGGTAGCGCCCGCCGTGCTCGATAAAGCCGTTGGGATCGTTGAGCAGCCCCACCGGGGCTGCCAGGTGCCAGCGCGGCCGATGGGGATCGGCCGCCGCCTTGAGCTGTCCGGCCAGCAACGACCGGACAATCTGGTTGAGAAGATCGCTTTCCTTCATCACTCCACCTTGTACTTGAGCAGGTAGGAGGCGGCGAAGGCGGCGCCAAAGGCGATCACCAGCCCGACGATGTAGTGGATGAGGCTCATGGGCTGGACAATGGCCATGCCGGGAATACCGGTCAGCCCCACCGCCGTCATGCCCACCTTGGCCGCCACCGCGTAGGCGCCGCCGCAAGCCCCGCCAAACAGGCCGGCCAGGAAGGGTTTGATGTAGCGCAGGTTGACCCCGAAGATCGCCGCTTCGGTGATGCCGAGCAGGCAGGACATGGCCGCCGGCACCGTGATGGCCTTGATCTTCACATCCCGAGTCTTGAAGTAGACCGCGAGGCAAGCCCCGCCCTGGGCCACGTTGGCCATGGCCCAGATGGGCAGCAGGAAGTTGACGCCGATCTGCGGATTGGCCAGCAGCCCTGCCTCGATGGCGTGGAAGCTGTGGTGGATGCCGGTGATGACGATAAGCGAGTAAGTGCCGCCGAACACCAGCCCCGCCAGCCAGCCGGCCTGCTCATAGAGGGCGCTCAGGCCGAACGAGATGCCATCCCCCAGCACCCGCCCGGCGGGGCCGATGAAGAGCAGCGCCACGAAGCCGGTGATGATGACGGTCAAAAACGGGGTGAGGATGAGATCGAGTGCATCGGGGATGCGCTTGCGCAGCTGCTTCTCCAGGTGCGACATGAACCAGACCGCCAACAGCACTGGGAAGACGGTTCCCTGGTAGCCGATCATGGCCACGTCCAGCCCGAAGAAGTCCATGGTCTTGAAGCCACCGGCCACCCCCCAGGCGTTGGTCAGCGCCGGGTGGGTAAGAATGCCGCCGAGGGTCGCACCCAGATAGGGATTGCCGCCAAACTCCCGCGCCGCCGTAAAGCCGATGAGGATCGGCAAAATGATGAAGGCTGCCGAGCTGAACATGTCGAGCATGACGAACAGGGCACTGTCGGCGTTGACCCAGCCATAGGTGCGCACCATGCCGAGCAGCCCCATCAGCAGGCCCGAGGCGACGATGGCCGGAATGATCGGCACGAAGATATTGGAGAGGGTCCGCGCCAGCCGCTGGGCCACATTGAGCTTGGCCGTCGCCATGTCGGTCAGCTCCGCCTTGCTGGCGGTGCCGGTCCCGGTCAGCGCCACGAACTCCGCATAGACCTTGTTGACCAGGCCGGTGCCGAAGATCACCTGGATCTGGCCCGCGTTGCTGAAGCACCCCTTGACCCCCTCCAGCTTGTCGATGGCGGCCTTGTTCACCTTGCTGTCGTCCGCCAGCACCAGCCGCAGCCGGGTGGCGCAGTGGGCGGCGCTGACGATGTTCTCCCTGCCCCCGAGCAGGGGCACCAGATCCTTGGCTATCGCACTGATATTCATATTCTTCCTCTTATGACCCGCCGCGCTGGCGGGCCCTTGTCACATGAGAGTAGGGGCTGTCGAGCCGGGCTTCTAGCCGCAGCTCAACAGCCGTCTGCGCCTGATCGCAAAAATTCATCCAGTTCGGAGCAGGTCGGCAGCGCCGTCATCGCCCCCTTGGCGGTGGTGGCAAGCGCCCCGCAGCCGTGGGCCTGCGCCAGGATAGCGGGCAGCTCGGCCAGCGTCGGCAGCGACGAACGCCCAGCCAAGGCCGCCAGCAGACCAGCGACGAAGGCGTCTCCCGCCCCCGTGGTGTCGAGCGGGGTCACTTTCGGCCCTACCCACTCCAGCTGCTCGCCACCCAGACGGGCCACCACGCCAGCCGCCCCCCGGGTCACCAGCACCAGCGCCGGCCCCGCCATGGTGGCGAGCCCCGCCGCCAGATCATCCAGACCGCTCAGCAGTTGCAGCTCCTCCACCGACAGCTTGACCACGTCCGCCCGCGCGATGGCTTCGCGCACCAGCGGCAGCATCTCGGCCGGGTTGCCCCACACCTCGGGCCTCAGGTTGGGGTCGAAGCAGACCCGCCCCCCGGCCGCCTTGATGGCCGCCATGGCCTGCAGGCAACTGGTGCGCACCGGTTCGTTGGCGAGCGCGATGGAGCAGGTCAGCAGCCACTGACCGGCGTCGAAGCGGGGCAACTCATTCGGGGTGAGGAACTGGTCGGCGCTGGGACGCACCATGAAGGTGAAGCTGCGCTCCCCCTCTTCATCCAGTGCCACCAGCACGGTAGAGGTGCGATGGTCAGGATCGAGCCGCAGCGCAGCGATATCCACCCCCTCCCCGCTCAGGGTGTCGGCCATAAAGCGGCCAAACGGATCACCGCCGACCCGGCCGATAAAGGCCGCATCGCCACCAAGCCGAGCCACACCGACCGCCACATTGGCAGGCGCACCACCCGGACACTGGAGGTAGTGCCTCTCCCCTTCCGGGATCAAGTCCACCACCGCATCCCCCATTACCCACACACGATTCGTCACCTTGCTACTCCACTGCTGCATCGGATCGACTGCCAAACCCGGACTCTGTTCTGTTAGCTGGCATTATCAGCTAAACCGTTTTAGCTAACCAACAGATCCCGGCACCAGCTGCCATTTTTGTGATCGGGATAACGAACTAGAACCAGGTTTCCATCTGCACGCCAAAGTTCCACTCACCGCCGGCGGTGAAGTTGCTCTGGCCCATGGCATCGTTACTGGCGTAGTGGTCGAGCTCGGAAGACCAGTCCATCCAGGTGGCGAATACCCGCAGCTCGGGCCGCTCGAAGAAACCGGCGGTCTGCGCCTTGAAGGTGGGGGCGAAGGTGAGCTTGGTGAAGTCGCCGCTCACCGCCTGGCGACCCTTGTAGCCCTTGGGATCCAGGTCCATGTACTGCCAGGTGGCCTCGTAGACCAGCTCGACGTTCTGGCTCAGCACCTGGGCCAGCCGGCCATTGAGGGTCACCCAGCGGTATTCGTCCCCCTTCACGTAGCGATCCTTGCTCTGCTCGGCCAGCAGGGCCGGGGCGATACGCCAGCGCGGGGCAAGATCGGTGGCACCAAACACGGCGACCCGCACCGCATCGGCGTCCGGCAGCAGCTCGCTGTCGGAGCCCAGCCCCTTGAGTTCGGCACCCAGGCCATGACCATACAGCACGGCCGCCTTGGAGAAGCCGGGGTTGATGCCAAAGAAGCTGTCGGCGTGGTAGGCCAGCAGGGTGTGCGCCCCCTTGTTCGCCGCTTCACTGCCGGCGCCGCCATCGTTGATGCGGGTCTCGTTGTCCTTGGCAGAGAGGCCGTTCACCATCCACTGCCAGTTGCCAACGCGGTTGTTCATGGTGAGGATGTAGCTCTCGATGTCGGAGAGGCCGCTGGCGCTGATGTCGCCGTAGTCGCGCCCATAGAGAGAGAAGTTGGCCTTCCAGCTGTCGGCCAGCTGCACGTCGTAGACACCGCCGCCGGTACCGGCCAGGAACACCACGTCCGAGTCGAGCCAGTGGATGTCGAAGTTGTCCCGGTCAAAGCGCTTGCCCGCCCACAGCACCGCATTCTTGAAGGGGCCGTCGAAGCTCGCCAGATTGCCGATCTCGGCAAAGACCTGACGGGTGTTGAGGCTCGAATCGCTGGCGGTCCAGTCGTTGCTGGTCTCCACCCCGTCTGCCAGCATCAGCTTGTAGCGGGCCCAGCTGCCATCGGCGAAGGTCTGGGTCTTCAGCAGATTGGCCTCCATGTAGGTGTCATCCTCGTTGCCAAGGCGACCCACGGCGCCGCCCACCGAGCCGGCCGGGGTGATGTAGGGGCCGCCGCGGCCCCCGTTGCCATTGCCGTTGACCAAGAGGCCCGAGCGGGCATAGCCGTGGAACTCGAAGCCCTGGGCCCCGGCGGTCTGCTTGTCCACCTTCTCGCTCTGGGCCTTGGCCACCACGGCCGTTTCGCGGGCTTCGTTTGCCTTGCTCTGGGCCTCATCGGCCCGCGCTTCGGCGGCGGTGGCGCGCGCCTCGGCTGCCTGCACCCGCGCCTCCAGCGCCGCCAGACGGGCCTCGATACCGCCCTCCGCCGCCCACAGCGGGCTGCTCATCCCCAATCCCAGCGCTACCGCCAGCGCCAACTTGTTCTTGCACATCGTCATCGTCCTCACCTGTCATCTGTTGCCCGGTCGGGCCTGTTGTTATCGACGACGAGAGCATAGCTAAACCAGTTTAGCTAACTCAATACGTCAGCTAAACCGTTTCAGCTACAGTGTGAGCGGGATAACATTCGTACAGCAGGAATTGGCGGAAGTTGTGAGGAAGATCCCTCATCGGGATCCACTCAATAAGCGGGGATCTTGCTAAAACAGAGGCAAAAAAAGAGCCGGCACAGGGCCGGCTCTTTATATCTGGGTCGCGAAAATCAGCTGGTCAGATCGTCGAAGAAGCGTTTCACCCCTTCGAAGAAGCCTTCCGATTTCGGCTTGTGGGTCTTGGCGGCGGCGCCGCTGAAGGACTCGTCCAGCTGGCGCAGCAGCTCTTTCTGGGACTCGGTCAGCTTGACCGGGGTCTCCACCACCACCTTGCACATCAGATCCCCCACCTGGCCGGAGCGCACGGACTTCACGCCCTTGCCCCGCATGCGGAACATCTTGCCGGTCTGGGTTTCCGGGGTGACCTTGAGCTTGACCCGGCCATCCAGGGTCGGCACTTCGATCTCGCCACCCAGTGCTGCCGCGGTAAAGCTGATGGGCACTTCGCAGTAGAGGTTGTTGCCGTCACGCACGAAGATCTCGTGCTCCTTGACGTGCACCTGTACGTACAGATCGCCCGCTGGTGCGCCGGCTTCCCCCGCTTCCCCTTCGCCGGAGAGACGGATGCGATCGCCGGTGTCGACACCAGCCGGGATCTTGACCGACAGAGTCTTGGTCTTCTGGTAGCGACCCTCGCCATGGCACTTGCGGCACGGATCCTTGATGATCTTGCCGCGACCGTGGCAGTGCGGGCACGCCTGCTGCACCGCGAAGAAGCCCTGACGCATCTGCACCTGGCCGGAGCCGTGGCAGGTAGGGCAGGTCTGGGCCGAGCTGCCGGTGTGGGCACCGGAGCCGTTACAGACTTCACAGTGGACCAGGGTCGGCACCTTGATCTCCTTGGAGACCCCGCGTACCGCCTCTTCCAGCGTCAGCTCCATGGTGTAGCGCAGGTCGGAGCCACGGGCCGGGCCACGACGGCCGCCGCCACGGCTGCCACCAAAAATATCGCCAAACACGTCGCCGAAGATGTCGCCGAAATCGGCGCCGCCGCCAAAGCCGCCGTGGCCACCGCCACCCTGGCTCTGATCCACGCCGGCGTGACCGTACTGGTCATAGCGGGCACGCAGATTGGCATCGGTCAGGATCTCGTAAGCTTCCTTGACCTCTTTGAACTTCTCTTCGGCCCCGGCATCGCCCTGATTGCGGTCAGGGTGATACTTCATGGCCAGACGCTTGTACGCCTTCTTGATCTCGCGTTCGTCGGCATCCTTGGATACCCCGAGCACTTCGTAGAAATCGCGCTTCGACATACTTATCCTGTTGCTATATCAGCAGTTACGCAGACGGGCGTTGGTCACCCAACGCCCGTAAATTCATTGACTAAGCCGATGGGCGAAGCCTGCTTCGCCCATCTGGGTCGGGCTTACTTCTTGTCGTCTTTCACTTCTTCGAACTCGGCGTCGACCACGTCGTCGTCAGCCTTGGCGGAAGAAGAGGACTGACCGGCATCAGCACCGGCGGCACCTTGCGCCTGAGCCTGCTGCTGGGCAATTTCCATCAGCTTCTGGGACGCTTCCAGCAGAGCCTGCTGTTTGGCTTCGATGGCAGCCTTGTCGTCACCCTTGATGGCGCTTTCCAGCTCGCTCAGCGCAGCTTCGATCTTGGTCTTGTCGTCGGCAGGCAGGGCTTCACCGGCTTCGGTGATCTGCTTGCGGACAGAGTGGACCAGACCATCAGCCTGGTTGCGGGTCTGTACCAGCTCTTCGAACTTCTTGTCCTCGGCCGCGTTGGCTTCGGCTTCGCGTACCATGCGTTCGATCTCGTCATCAGACAGACCAGAGGAGGCCTGGATGGTGATCTTCTGCTCCTTGTTGGTCTCCTTGTCTTTGGCGGAGACGTGCAGGATACCGTTGGCGTCGATGTCGAAGGTCACTTCGATCTGCGGCAGACCGCGCGGTGCCGGACGGATGCCTTCCAGGTTGAACTGGCCCAGAGACTTGTTGTCGCTGGCGCGCTTGCGCTCACCCTGCAGCACGTGAATGGTCACGGCAGACTGGTTGTCTTCGGCAGTGGAGAACACCTGGGACTTCTTGGTCGGAATGGTGGTGTTCTTCTCGATCAACGCAGTCATCACGCTACCCATGGTTTCGATACCCAGGGAGAGCGGGGTCACGTCCAGCAGCAGTACGTCGGTCTTGTCACCGGACAGTACGGCACCCTGGATGGCAGCACCCATGGCCACGGCTTCGTCCGGGTTGACGTCTTTGCGCGGCTCTTTGCCGAAGAAGTCGGCAACGGCCTTCTGCACCATCGGCATGCGGGTCTGACCGCCTACCAGGATGACGTCGTCGATCTCGCCAACGGCCAGACCGGAGTCTTTCAGAGCGACACGGACCGGCTCCAGGGAGTCTTTCACCATGTCTTCCACCAGGGATTCCAGCTTGGCGCGGGTCACCTTGATGTTCATGTGCTTCGGACCGGTGGCATCTGCAGTGATGTACGGCAGGTTGACGTCGGTCTGCTGGGCGGAAGAGAGCTCGATCTTGGCTTTCTCGGCTGCGTCTTTCAGACGTTGCAGGGCCAGCTGATCCTTGCGCAGGTCGATGCCCTGCTCACGCTTGAACTCTTCAACCAGGTAGTTGATGACGCGGTTGTCGAAGTCTTCACCACCCAGGTGGGTGTTACCGTTGGTCGCCAGTACTTCGAAGGTGGTCTCGCCTTCGACTTCGTCGATCTCGATGATGGAGATGTCGAAAGTACCGCCACCCAGGTCATAGACGGCAACCTTGCGCTCGCCCTTGACCTTGTTCACGCCGTAGGCGAAAGCCGCTGCAGTCGGTTCGTTGATGATGCGTTTTACATCCAGACCGGCGATGCGACCGGCATCCTTGGTAGCCTGACGCTGGGCGTCGTTGAAGTAGGCCGGCACTGTGATGACGGCTTCGGTCACCGGCTCGCCCAGATAATCTTCGGCGGTCTTCTTCATTTTCTTCAGCACTTCGGCAGAGATCTGCGGCGGTGCCATTTTCTTGCCTTTGACTTCTACCCAGGCGTCACCGTTGTCAGCCTTGGCGATGGTGTACGGCATGATCTCCAGATCGCGCTGTACTTCGTCATCTTCGAAACGACGGCCGATCAGACGCTTGATGGCGAACAGCGTGTTCTTCGGGTTGGTGATGGCTTGGCGCTTGGCCGGCTGACCAACCAGGATTTCGCCGTCATCGGCATAGGCAATGATGGACGGAGTAGTACGGTCGCCTTCCGCGTTCTCGATCACGCGAGCATGGTCGCCATCCAGAATAGCGACGCAGGAGTTGGTAGTACCCAGGTCAATACCGATGATTTTACCCATTTGACGAATCTCCAAATACTTTGAATAAACTGGCGAGGGGCTCGCCTTAATGCGTTAACGGCTAGGTGGGGGCTGCCAATCTGGCTTTCAAGCTCCCGGCATCAAATTTTTTGTGCCGCCGTGGCCTTGCATCCTATATGGGGTCGCAAGCCGCCGCTTCAAGCCCCGCCCTGAAAAAACCTGCCTTCATTCATTGCCATTGGCAGGATGAAGACCGGCCATCTGTGCCCCCGGCAACCACGCGGCCGGGGCACTTGCCAATAAAAAGCCCGCCGAGCGGCGGGCTCAGCACAGCGATGGGGCTCAGGCCGGGGCCTTGGAAACCATCACCATGGCCGGACGAATGACGCGGCCGTTGAGCTCGTAACCCTTCTGCATCACCGCAATGACGGTGTTGGGGGCAAGCTCGGCGTTTTCGATCATGCTCATCGCCTGATGGGCATTGGGGTCGAACGGCTGATTGAGCGGGTCCAGCGGATTGAGGCCGAACTTGCCGACCGAGCTCTGCATGGACTTCAGGGTCAGCTCGACCCCTTCAATCATCGGCTTGAGCGCCTCGTTTTCCTTGTCGGCCAGCTCGATGGCACGCTCCAGGTTGTCCAGTACCGGCAGCAGCTCGGCGGCGAACTTCTCCAGCGCGAACTTGTGGGCCTTCTCCACGTCCTGGGCCGCACGGCGACGCAGGTTTTCCATCTCGGCGACGGCACGAATGGCACGCTCGCGCTCCTCGAGGGAGGCTTGCTGGGCGGCATCCAGTTGTGCCTCAAGCTCGGCAATGCGGGCCTGCTCGGCTGTCACTTCACTGTCTACATCGGTCGGCTCGACTGGCTGGGCTTCCACTTGCTCCATCGCTTCAACCTTTTGTTCTTCGTGGTTCATGACATCTCCAATTCCGGGGTTACTTATTGAGGGCCCGACCACCCGGTTGAGCGACCGGACGGCAATGGGCCGACTATGTTGGCGCTATTATGGGGATGGATCCCCGGCTTTCAAGGGGAAAAGGGCGCCATTATCGCCAAGAGCGTGCGGTGGCGGACAATTTGGGGCTTTTTCCCGGCATCCGCTGCGGCCGGACCAGCCGGTGGCAGACAAATCCCCCCCAAAGCGCGGTATACTCCCCCCAATACTCATCCCAGACCCGACAGACTATGGATTCTCCGTTCAAAACCATCGCCCTGATTGGCAAACCCCACCACGAAGGGGCCAACCAGACCCTGACCGGCCTGCATCAATACCTGACCACCCGCGGTTTTCGGGTCCTGGTGGAGAGCCGGGTGGCCCATGCCCTCGGCATCATGGACGAGAACGTGATGGACCTGGTGCAGCTGGGCCAGCAGGCGGATCTCGCCATCGTGGTCGGCGGTGACGGCAACATGCTGGGGGCCGCACGGGTACTGTCGCGCTTCGACGTGGCGGTGATCGGGGTGAACCGGGGCAATCTCGGTTTTCTCACCGATCTCTCGCCGCAGGATTACCTGCTGCCGCTGGAGCAGGTGCTGTGCGGCCACTACAAGAGCGAGCACCGCTTCCTGCTGGAGGCGGCGGTCTATCGCCACGGCGAGCGCAAGTCCAACAATCTGGCGGTCAACGAGGCGGTGCTGCACCCGGGCAAGATTGCCCACATGATCGAGTTCGAGGTCTACATCGATGGCAGCTTCATGTACAGCCAGCGCTCGGACGGCATCATAGTGGCCACCCCCACCGGCTCCACCGCCTACTCATTGTCGGCGGGGGGCGCCATCCTCACCCCCAAGCTCAATGCCATCACGCTGGTGCCCATGTTCCCGCACACCCTGAGCAGCCGTCCCATTGTGCTGGACGCCGACAGCGAAGTGCGGCTGCTGGTCTCACCGGACAATCAGGACGACGCCATGCAGGTGAGCTGCGACGGTCAGGTGACCCTGGCGGTCCACCCGGGGGACGAGATCCTCATCAAGAAGAGCAGCCACAAGCTGCATCTGGTGCATCCGCTCGACTACAGCTACTTCCACGTGCTGCGCAACAAGCTCGGCTGGGGCAGCAAGCTGTTCTGACCCACGCTTGACGTTCCTGCACATCCTGTCGCAGGTCGACTCTTTACTGTATGGAAAACCAGTATATACTGGATGCATACACAGTAATGTTGGCCCATACAGGATGAGACCATGCTGACCCAGCTGACCGTCAACAACTTCGCCATCGTCAAGTTTCTCGAACTCGATCTGCAACCGGGCATGACCTGCATCACGGGTGAGACCGGGGCCGGTAAATCCATCGCCATCGACGCCCTGGGCCTGTGCCTGGGGGAACGGGCCGAGGCCGGCATGGTACGACCGGACAGCGACAAGAGCGAGGTCAGCGCCCGCTTCCTGCTGGACGGCAACCCGGCCGCCCGCGCCTGGCTTGCCACCAACGAGCTGGAAAACGAAGGAGAGTGTATCGTGCGGCGGGTCATCTCCGCCGAGGGGCGCTCACGCAGCTACATCAACGGCGTGCCCGTCCCCCTCACCCAGCTCAAGAACCTGGGTCAGCTGCTGGTCAACGTCCATGGCCAGCATGCCCACCAGATGTTGCTCAAACCCGACTACCAGCTCGCCCTGCTCGATGGCTACGCCGGCCACCATCTGCTGCTCGATGAGGTGCGTCGCCACTACCAGCAGTGGCGCCAGCTGCAGAACGAACTCAACCGGCTCAAGGCCGAGCAGCAGCAGCGGGAGGCCCGTCGCCAGCTCATCGAATATCAGGTGCAGGAGCTGGACGAGTTCGCCCTGCAGCCGGGGGAGTTTGAAGAGATTGAAGAGGAGCACCAGCGCCTGGCCAACGGCACCGAACTGATGCAGGAGTGCGGCGCCTGTCTCGACCTGCTCTATGACAACGAAGAGACCACCATCGCCGGCCTGCTGCAGACCGTCGTCGATCGGGCCGAGAGCCTGGTCGCCATGGATAGCCGGCTAGGCGACGTGCTCGGCATGCTTAACGAGGCGCTGATCGGGGTGCAGGAGAGCCACAGCGAGCTGCGCAATTATCTGGACAGGCTGGAGCTGGATCCCGAGCGTTTCAACGAGCTGGAAGCCCGCCTCTCCAAGGCCATCAATCTGGCCCGCAAGCACCACGTCAAACCGGCCGAGCTGGCCCTGCACCACCAGGAGCTGGCCGCAGATCTGGCCCGCCTCAACTCCGACGAGGAGCGCCTGGAGGGGATGGAAGACGAGCTGGCCGAGGCCCGCCTGGCCTTTGTGCAAGCCGCAGAGGCCCTGAGCCAGAGTCGCCAGCGCTACGCCGAGGAGCTCGGCGCCAAGGTGAGTGCCAGCATGCACGAGCTGGCGATGCCGGATGGCCGCTTCGCCATCGAGGTACGCCCCGATGCCCAGAGCAGCCTCTCGCCCCTTGGCATCGATCGGGTGGAGTTCATGGTCACCACCAACCCGGGCCAGCCCATCCAGCCGCTCGGCAAGGTGGCCTCCGGCGGTGAGCTGTCGCGCATCAGCCTGGCCATCGTGGTCATCAGCGCCCGCAAGGTCTCCACCCCCACCCTGATCTTCGACGAGGTGGACGTGGGGATCAGCGGCCCGACTGCCGCCGTGGTGGGGCGCCTGCTGCGCCAGCTGGGTGAATCCACCCAGGTGATGGTGGTCACCCACCTGCCACAGGTGGCAGGCAAGGGCCATCAGCACATGGTGGTCAGCAAGCACACCGACGGCAAGACCACGGAAACCCAGATGCAGGCGCTGGATCAAGGGGCCCGTCTCAACGAGCTGGCCCGCCTGCTGGGGGGAGACCAGATCACCGACAATACCCTGGCCAACGCCCGCGAACTGCTGGCCTGCTGAGACAAAGGCCAGCCATCTGCACGCGGGGCCCACGGTGAGGATCAGGGACCCCGCGTCACCCCGCCTGCTGGTGACGGCGGTTTGCGGCTGAGCAACTGGTGCATCATCACCATGCTGCCGTTGCCGCATCCTGAAGGGTCACCCCTGGTGCTTTGCACGGCAGGGCCTGCCTAACCGGGTTGGAACATCTTTGCCACTAACCAACCCGATGCCACGGCCTCACCCCTTTGCTTGTCCGCCTTCGCCTCTCCAACTCCTGCGGCATGAACCTTGCGGCGATTAGCGAGCCCGCCGGCGCTTGCCACGCGGCTATCTCCTCCCGCTTGTCTCCCTGTCCAGGCTTGCCTCCCTTCCAGTCCTAATCTGCTACCCTGGTCTGTCTCCCTGTCCTGCCCCCAGACAATTCAGCAGCAGGAGTGGGCCCCCCTTTGACCACAGGATTTCACCCGCCGCAGAGCGGCCTGCGCCGGTTGCCATGAGCGGGGACGGCGCATAGAGTGAAACCAGAGCGGGGGCCAGCCCCCTGTTTTCCCATTTGCCCCGCATACCTGATCTTGCCTCAGGTACGTCATCAACCGCAGGAATGGCACCATGCTCCACGTGTTTGGTCACAAGAATCCCGACAGCGACAGTATCTGTACCGCTCTGGTTGCCGCCGACTGGCTCAATCGTCAGGGCCGGGCGGCCCAGGCCTATGCCCTCGGTGAGCCCATTGCGGAAACCCGCTTCATTCTGGAAACCGCCGGCGTTGCCGCCCCGCCTCTGCTGCAGGGCAGCGTGGCCAACAAGGAGGTGTTCCTGGTGGATTTCAGCGAGCTGGAGCAGGGCCCAGAAGGGCTGGCTGAGGCGGACGTGCAGGGCCTCATCGATCACCATCGCATCGGTACCCTCATCACCCGGGGCCCGCTCGATGCCTGGATCCGGGCCGTCGGGTGCAGCGCCACCGTGCTGCTGGAGCTGATGGGCTATGACACCCTCTCCCGCGCCCAGGCTCGCCTGCTGCTGGGGGCCATCATCAGCGATACCTTCAGCCTCACCTCGCCCACCACCACGGCCCGCGACCGCGCCGCCGTCCATGCCCTGCTGCCGCTGGCCGAACTGGCGCTGGAACCCTTTGCCCAGACCCTGCTGGAACGCCGCACCCAGCTCGGTGACGCCCCCATGACCGAGCTGCTGGCCGCCGACGAGAAGGCCTACCAGATCGCCGGCTACCAGCTCTATGTCAGCCAGATCTGCGTGATGGATCCCGCCCAGCTGCACAGCCGCCAGGCCGAGCTGGAACAAGCCATGCAAGAGCGGCTGATGCAGGACGAGCTGGATGCCTATGTGTTGATGCTGACCGATCTCGCCCAGGGGGGCAGCCAGCTCTACTTCGCCAGCAACGGTATTCTGCCCGAGCAGCCGACGCATCTGGTTGGCGCCGTCAGCCGCAAGAAGGAGGGGCTGCCCTGGCTGACCCGCTATCTCTCCGGCGAGCAGATCTGACCCCAGGCGGCGGGTCGGCCTCTGCCGACTCGCCGCCCACTCCTCTTTTCAACCCCCTCACCACCTGCCTCACCGGCCCATTCACGGTGCTTTCCGACCAGGCAACTCATGCTTTGCTCACACTTTTACCGCCTCGTACCCCATTTTCCCGCCAAAACCCGGTTTTCCTTCATTTTCCATTCAACTCAATCTGTTATGATGATGTAAACGAACATGGCCTGGCGATGCATCACCGACACGAGGTGACGCCTGCCGCACAGAGAGCCAGGTTCGTGCTATGCGACACATAGCGGGCACACAGTGGTATGGGACAGGTCGTTTGTCCCGGGTGACCCGCGCCATGCCAAGGGAGAACTGCTTATGACCTCAACCAATATTGTGCTGTTGCTGGAAGGCAAGGATTACGAGCAGGAGACGCTGGCCAAAGCGAGTCAATTGGCACAAGCCATGGGGGGCGAGCTGACCCTGTTGCACCTGACCCACAGCAGCAAGATGCGCCGCAAGAGCCTGTCGCTGTCGGAAGAGGAGCGCAGCGCTCAGGGCACGCTGGATGCCAAGGCCATCATCAGCGAGCTCATCACCACCCTGCAGCACCCGGTGGATTACCAGTGTCTGGTGGTCGATGACGTGGTGCCCGACCTGAAACGCTGGCTGGCCGCCAACCCGACCGATCTGCTGCTGGTCGGCAGCCGCCACCACTGGATGGAAGGCTCCCTGGCCCGCCTGCTCATCTACAAGCTGCCGATCGACATCCAGATCTGCCACGAGCCCTACAGCGAGCAGCTCAAAGCCGTCGGTTGATGACCGGGGTGCCCACCCGTGAGGTGGGCACCCTGTTGCCAGCTCCCTTTCGGGGTCCTTCTTACCCCGCCATCCCCTGCTTGTCCTCCTCATAGCCCCGGCCTAATGACAAGGCTATCTACATGTTTCCTTACATATTCATCGCTGTTTTTTAAGCCTCGTTTGCTGCAGGATATTGCCCTTGCACGCCTTCGTTCGCTTCTTTCAGGTGAAACATGAACATAACTCCCCAGCAGAGAAAAATTGCCCTGCTCGCCCTCGTCCTCTTGCTCGCCATCGGCTGGCTGATCTGGCCGAGCAAGACGCCCGAGCCGGTGCTGACCGCCCAAGTGACCCGTCAGGATGTGGAGCAGACCGTGCTGGCCAGCGGGGTACTGCAGGCCATCGAGCAGGTGGACGTCGGTGCCCAGGTCTCCGGCCAGGTCACCTATCTCGCGGTGGAGGCGGGCCAGAAGGTCAAGCAGGGGGATTTGCTGGCCGAGATAGACCCGCTCATCGCCCAGAACAACCTCAAGACCGCCGAGGCGGATCTCGCCAGTCGCCGCGCCCAGCTCAAGATCAAGCAGGCCCAGCTCAAGCAGAACGAGCTGAGCTGGCGCCGTCAGCAGCAGATGTTCAGGCAGGAGGCGAGCTCGCGCGCCGATCTGGAGAGCGCCGAAGCCCTCCTGGCCGTGACCAAAGCCGAGCTGCAAAGCGCCCAGGCCGAGGTCGAGAATGCCCAGATCAAGGTGGAGCGCACCAAGACCGAGCTCGGCTACAACCGCATTCAGGCCCCCATGGATGGCACCGTCGTCAGCATTGTGACACGTCAGGGGCAGACCCTGGCCGCCAGCCAGACGGTGCCGACCCTGCTCAAGCTCGCCAACCTGGAGACCATGACGGTCAAGGCGCAGATCTCGGAAGCGGACGTCACCCGGGTCAAGGCCGGCATGCCGGTCTACTTCACCCTGATGGGAGACCCGGATACCCGCTACCACGGCACCCTGCGCACCGTCGAGCTGGCCCCCACCAACATCAACGAACAGGCCACCAGCACCACGGCCACCAGCAACGCCGCCGTCTACTACTACGCCCTGTTCGACGTGCCAAACCCGGATCACACCCTGCGGGTCGCCATGACCACCCAGGTCACCATAGTGCTCGGCGAGCGCAAGCAGGTGCTGACCATTCCGCAGACCGCCCTTGGCAAGAAGCTCGGGGAGAACGAGTACGAGGTCACCCTGCTCAAGGAGGGCGATCAGAAGGAGACCCGCCGCATCAAGACCGGCATGAAGGACGACATCAAGATCGAAGTGGTCAGCGGCCTGAGCGAGCAGGAGAAGGTCAACCTGGGTCAGGGCAAGCCGGCCAGCAACAATGACGTGGAGATCATGCTGTGAGCGAGCCGCTGATCCAGCTCAAAGGGATAGAGCGCCGCTATCAGAGCGGGGAGCAGGAGGTTACCGTCCTGCATCCGCTGGATCTGACCATAGAGGCGGGGGAAATGATCGCCATCGTCGGCGCCTCCGGCTCCGGCAAGTCGACCCTGATGAACCTGCTGGGCTGCCTCGATCGGCCGAGCAGTGGCCAGTACCTGTTCCGCGGTCAGGATACCGCGACCCTGGATGCCCTCTCCCTCGCCCGGTTGCGCTGCCACCACTTCGGCTTCATCTTTCAGCGCTACCACCTGCTGCCGCACCTCAATGCCGCCGCCAACGTGGAGATCCCGGCCGTCTACGCCGGTACGCCACGGGCCGAGCGCCAGGCCCGCTCCCAGGCGCTGCTCACCCGGCTGGGGCTCAGCGATCGCAGCCATCACACCCCGAGCCAGCTCTCCGGCGGCCAGCAGCAGCGGGTCAGTATCGCCCGGGCGCTGGCCAACGGTGGCGAAGTGATCCTGGCAGACGAACCGACCGGGGCCCTCGACAGCCAGAGCGGCAAGGAGGTGATGGCCATTCTCAAGGAGCTCCACGCCCAGGGCCACACCATCATACTGGTGACCCACGACATGGAGGTGGCCAGCCACGCCGACCGGATCATCACCCTGAAAGATGGCCGGGTGCAGGAGGACAGCGGCCGCAAGCCGGCGGCCGTCCCCGTGACCCCGACCGCCGCCCCTGCCAGCAAGGAAGGGGCAGGCCACGACTGGGATCGCTACCGGGAAGCGGCGCGCATGGCGCTGCACGCCATGCTGGCCCACCGCATGCGCACCTTCCTCACCATGCTTGGCATCATCATCGGCATCGCCGCCGTGGTGAGCGTGGTGGCGCTCGGCCAGGGGGCCCGCGCCAAGGTGATAGATCAGATCAACGCCATGGGCACCAACACCATCGACATCTTCCCCGGCAAGGATTGGGGGGACGAGAAGGCGGCCAGCATCCAGACCCTCAACAAGCGGGATCTCGACGCCCTGCTCGGTCAGCCCTATCTGGAAGGGGCCAGTCCCCAGATAGCCGCCCCCGGTCAGCTGCGTTATCGCAACAAGACCAGCAGCGGTAGCATAGTGGGGGTCGGCAACGACTTCTTCCGGGTCAAGGGGATGAAGCTCACCAACGGCCGGTTGTTCGACGAGCGTGACATCCAGAACCGGGCGGCGGTGGCGGTAGTGGACGGCAAGACCATCGAGAGCCTGCTCGGCAAGCAGGATCCCGTCGGCCAGGTGGTACTGGTCGGCACCCTGCCGGTGCGCATCATCGGCGTGGTGGAAGAGGAGACCGGATTTGGCCGCAGCAGCCAGTCGGTGAACGTCTGGCTGCCCTACAGCGCCGTGATGAGCCGTCTCATCTCCCAGAACCACTTCAGCCAGCTCACCATCCGGGTCAAGGACGGGGTGCAACCGGCGCTGGCCGAACAGGCCGCCATCGAGCTGCTGACCCAGCGCCACGGGGTGAAGGACTTCTTCACCTTCAGCAGCGACAGCATCATCAAGTCGGTGGAGAAAACCACCGCCACCATGACGCTGCTGGTCTCCGCCATCGCGGTGATCTCCCTCATCGTCGGCGGCGTCGGGGTGATGAACATCATGCTGGTGTCGGTGGTGGAGCGAACCCGCGAGATCGGCATCCGCATCGCGGTCGGTGCCCGCCAGTCGGACATACTGCAGCAGTTTCTGATCGAGGCGGTGATGGTGAGCCTGCTGGGCGGCATGCTCGGGGTCGGCGTCTCCCTCTTCATAGGCCTGCTCTTCTCCCTGTTCGTGGAGAGCATCCAGATGCACTTCTCGCTCTTTTCCATCCTGATGGCGTTTGGCTGTTCCTCGCTCATCGGGATCCTGTTTGGCTACCTGCCCGCCCGCAATGCCGCCCGGCTCGACCCGGTCGAGGCGCTGGCGAGGGAATGACGATGTACCACTTATCCAAACTGGGGCTCTGCCTCACCCTGGCGCTCGGTCTCGGCGCCTGCAGCCAGCAGAGCAGCTATCAGCGGCAAGAGCTGGCGCTGGCCGGCCACTGGCAACAGCCGGACGACGGCCTCACCCGGCAGCAGGCCGGCCCCTGGTGGCAAGGCTTCCACGACCCCGAGCTGGATCGGCTGATCGAGGCCGTGCTGGCCGCCAACCCGGACATGCAGGTAGCCGGTCTGCGCCTGCGCAGTGCCCTGCTCGGCGCCGATCTGGCCGATACCAACCTGACCCCCTCGGTCAATGCCGGCATCAGCGGCAATGGCACCAAGGACCTGAACAGCGGCAAGGCCAGCGGCAGCATGGGTCCCTCCCTCACCCTCGGCTACGAGGTGGATCTGTGGGGCCGGCTCGCCTCGATACGGGATCAGGCGAGCTGGGAGGCCGAGGCCTCCGCCCAGGATCTGGCGGCCACCCGTCTGATGCTGATTGGCAAGGCGCTGGAGCAGTACTGGCAGCTGGCCTATCTCGGCTCGGCCATCACCCTCGGCCAGCAGCAGCTCGCCAACTATGAGCGCGCCGAGCAGCTGACCCAGGCCAAGTACCGGGCCGGCGCCGTGACCCGGCTCGACCTGGTGCAGGCCAGCCAGCAGAAAGCCGGCAAGCAGGCGGAGCTCAGCTCGCTCCTGATGCAGCAGGAGCAGGCCCGCAATGCCTTGCGGCTGTTGCTCGGTCGCAGTAGCGGCCCGCTGGCATTCGAACCCAAGGCGCTGCCGACGGCCCCCATCCCCACGCTGGCGGTCGGCATTCCGGCCGATGTGCTGGCGCGGCGCCCCGACGTGCGCGCCGCCGAGCTGCGCCTGCGCAAGACCCTGGCGAAGGGGGACGAGATCCGCACCGGTTTCTACCCCACCCTGAGCCTGACCGGCGGGGCCAGCAGCAGCTCGGACACCCTGACCCAGGTGCTGCAAAACCCGGTGGGTACCCTGAGCGCCACGCTGGCGCTGCCCTTCCTCGAATACAACAAGACCCGGCTCGCCATCGCAGGCTCCCAGCTCGATTACCAGATAGCCGAAGCGGAGTTTCGCAAGCAGCTCTACAGCGCGCTGGTGGAGGTGGAAGATGGTCTGGCCGCCCGCCACCACGGCGAGCAGCGCCTGAACTACCTGGCTGAGCAGCTGGACTTTGCCAAGGAGGCGGAGCGGCTGGCCAGAGCCCGCTACCAGGCTGGCGCCACCGGGGTGCAACCCTGGCTGGATGAGCAGAACCGGCTGTGGGATGCCGAGCTCGCCCTGCTCGGCCAGCAGAAGGAGCAGCTCAACACCATGGCCAGGATCTACAAAGCGCTGGGGGGCAGCGATCGCAGCTGACCAGTCTTGTCTCATGCCCTCGCACCGTGCGAGGGCATCAGGCATCACCCATACTGCTCCCCTTGTGTGCCTTTTTCCCTCGGCCAGGGTCTGACTGCTGGCACACAAACCAATTGATAATAATTTTCATTTAATGAAGAATGGGCGCCATTATCAGTCAGGAGTATGCCCATGTCCCAGTCCGTCCCGGTCAATCGTCCCCGTCTGCTCACGGTCAAGCACATTCAGGATGTGAGCCCGCACCTGCGCCGGATCTGCCTGACCAGCCCGGAGCTCGCTGACTACCCCTTCACCTGTGGCGGCGCCCATATCAAGATCATGCTGCCCCAGCCGGGCCAGGCCCATGCCGTACTGCCCACCCCCACCCCGCAGGGGCCGCGCTGGGAAGATCCGAGCCAGCGCCCCATCATGCGCACCTTCACCATTCGCGCATTTCGCCGCGAGGCGCTGGAGCTGGATATCGACTTCGCCCTGCACGGCGATGGCGGCCCCGCCAGCCGCTTTGCCAACGAGGTCAAGCCAGGCGACCTGCTGGCCATCTCGGGCCCAGGTGGTCCGGACCCCATGCTGCAGCCTGCCAGCCACTACTACATGGTGGGGGATCTCACCGCACTGCCTGCCATCAGCGCCATGGCCGAGGTGATGCCCGCCGATGCCCGCGGCCACATCGCCCTGCTGGTGCCCTATCAGGAAGATGTGCAGGATCTGTCGCTGCCCGCCGGGGTAACCCTGCGCTGGTTTGTCGGTTCCCCCGAAGAGACGGCGCCGCTGGTGGAGTACTTCACCGCCCTGCCGCTGGAGGAGCAACAGAGCTACTTCTGGTTCGGCGGGGAAGAGGGATTGGTGGTCCCCATGCGCCGCCACGTACGGCGCACGCTCGAGGTGGATCGCACCCGGGTCTACGCCGTGCCCTACTGGCGCCACGGCAAGGATGAAGAGGCCTATCACCATGCGCGTCACGACGTGATGGACAGCTGAATCAGCTGATTTTGTCCTAAAATATCAAGCTCATGGTCTACCGGCCATGGGCTTGATTGCCATTGGTGCAATGCCACCCGCCTGCTCTCCCCCCCATTCTGGTATGCCGCTCGGTTGTGCTTGCATTTGCGGCCGACAACAAGATAATGATAATCACTCTCAACAATAACAGGTGATGACGCCCCATTGCAGCTCCCTCGTCCGGGTCCCGGTGTGGAGTGCACGTCATTCACTCCATTTGCACAGCAAGGTAATCCAGATGGCAGTCTTGAACTCGGTAATGCGCGCCTTCGCGGTGGAGGCTCTCCCCACTCCTGCCGACCTGTTGGCACTTCACTCCTGTCCCGCCGACCTGGCAACCCGGATCGATCAGCACCGTCAGCAGGTTCGCCAGATCCTGAGCGGGGATGACGATCGCCTGCTGGTGGTCATCGGTCCCTGCTCCATTCACGATCCCCTCGCCGCCCTCGATTACGCCCGGCGGCTGGCGGTGCTGGCCCACGACTATCGGGATCGGCTGCAGATTGTGATGCGCACCTATTTCGAGAAGCCCCGCACCACGGTGGGCTGGAAGGGCCTGGTGTTCGATCCCCATCTGGACGGCAGCAACGACATAGGTCATGGCCTGCAGCTGGCACGCCAGCTGCTGCTCGACATCAACCGGCTGGGGCTGGCCACCGCCACCGAGTTTCTCGATACCACCAGCTTCCTCTACCTGGCCGATCTCATCAGCTGGGGAGCGATCGGCGCCCGTACCACGGAGTCACAAGTGCACCGGCAGCTGGCCTCGGCCCTGCCCTGTCCCATCGGTTTCAAGAACGGTACCGATGGCAACATCCGGGTGGCCATCGATGCCATCCAGGCCAGCGAAGCCTCCCACCTGTTTACCGCCCCCGGCAGCCAGGGCGGCATGGTGGTGATCAAGAGTGAGGGCAACCCGGCCGGCCACATCATCTTGCGCGGCGGCACCCGCCCCAATTATCACCAGAGCGACGTGGAAGAGGCGGCCGAGCGACTGGCACGGCAGGGGCTCACGCCCCGGCTGATGGTAGATTGCAGCCACGGCAACAGCCAGAAACTGCACAAGAACCAGATCCGGGTGGCAGGAGAGCTCTGCCGCCAGCTGGGGGAAGGCAGCGACACCATCGCCGCCGTTATGGTCGAGAGCTTCCTGCAGGGGGGCAGCCAGAAACCGGCGCCGCTGACCGAGCTGGTATATGGCCAGTCGGTCACCGATGCTTGTCTGTGCTGGGACGATACCCAGACCCTGCTCGCCATGCTGGCAGAGGCCGTCGAGACACGGCGCCTGCACCCTGGTCGGGCACAACCGGACACCGCCCGCTGGCATGCCCAGTTGGCAAGTTGAACGACCATCAGCAATAAGGCTCCCATAACGGGAGCCTTATTATTTTGCCGATATTCCCACCCTGTCGATTGCTCGGGTCTACCGATTAAATGACCAGCTCACTCTTTTTCCATGCAAAGTACACTGACATTCGGATCCGGCTGGAATTAATAATAAGTTGGCTCAGGTATTACCCACTGCAGGCCGCAAACCAGCAGTCTCCCCCGGTCAGGGTGGATAACCACGCGGTAAAATCCGGCGAGTTATGGAGCAAAAAAGAGACACGCCTTGCGACTGGCTTAATGCGTTTCCCATTGCCACATCGTCAGCCAGCTAATACCTGACGGGCTATATGAGTCCAGATATGGCTGACATTTCGATGATCACGTGACAACAAAAGCGCGCACAGGGAGCCATCGGTACGACCATATCCAATTAATCATTCCATCATGGGGCGACCAATTGACGTGCAGAGTGCCGGTCTGAATGCGACACAACAAGGTCGTATCAGGGCAGTTGGGGAATTGACAGAAGATATTTTTGGTGAGCACAAATAATAATGCCGCCTCATGGGCGGCATCATTCATGACTGATCCCGTGGATCAGATCAGGAAATCATTCAGATCCTTGCCCAGTGCCACTTGCTCGGCAATGGCTTTCGGCATGCGGCCTTGACCAGTCCAGGTTTTCTCCTGGCCATCTTCCTGGTACTTGTACTTGGCAGGACGCGGGGCGCGCTTGCTCTTGGTCGCACCAGCAGCGGCAGCCGGGGCGGCGGTGCTGTTCAGCAGCTCACGGGGATCGATACCGGCCTGCTGCAGCATTTCAGTGAACTCGCTCAGCTTGCGCTGACGCTCTTCCTGTTCGGCACGCTCTTGTTCAACAGACTCGGCACGCTCGTTATATACCAGCTCGAACTTTTCTTTTGCTTCTTGCAGCTGTTCAAACGGCAATTCACGGATGGCAGCGCGCAGGCTGCGAATGTTCAGCAGAACTTTCAGAAACTCGTTCATTACTTCCTCACAGAATTATTTTTGTTTGTCACAGGGATAACACAGCTTGAGAATAGCACGGCTGTTTGATGACAACATAATGATTTTATAGCCGCGGTCACTTTCTTAACAAAAAAGTGCGGCTGAATATACCGCTGACTTTATTCAGCCATTCCCCATTACGTCACACCAGCTCATCTTTTGCCATGCAATTCCCCATACCGGGTATGGCAAATAGCACAGATGTGCCCCGTTATATTTTCCATCACAGTTGCGACCGCTATTTTTACAATTGGCCACGGTTGTTAAAACCTGACTCACCCACATGAGACTCAAGGTAGACGATTGACACTATATATTACCGGCAGCCGCCACTGCCGGGGATCCCTCTCAGACCGCCTGATGGAATAGACCCAGGGATCTTGCCTGCTATTCCAGGATCAACCGCCGCCAGGGGCCGGTGATCTCGCAGTGGCCGGTTTCTGCCGTATTCTGCCATCCCAGTCGATGATAAAAGGCCAGCGCCGCCGTGTTGTGGGTCGCCACCTTGAGTGAGGCGGGCTTTTGAAAAGAGGCCAACCCGTGACTCAGCAGGGCCCGCCCCACCCCCTGCCCATGCCAGTCGGCCGAGACATACAGGTGGTGAACGAAGCTTTCATCTCCCCAGATGGAGACAAATCCGCAAGGCGCTCCCCCCTGCTCGGCTACCCAGATCTGCTCGCCCCGGGTCTGCTCGTCAAAATCTTCCAGCCGAAAATGCGCGGGATCGACCCAGTGAAACGTCTGCCGCCGCCCTTTGAGAAACAGCTGCGCCAGCTGGGGAATATCCGTCTCTTGCATGACTCTGATCATCAAAGCGTCCTTGTCATTGTGACTGCCTGACCCCACTCTCAATGGAACACAGGCACCATGTCAAATCGCACGGGCATAATAGTCTCTCGGCGATGGCAGGGGTGTGACACACCTCTGTCCATTTCATAAGCCATGGGACTATACTGCCTGAGTCCCATGTATGGATGGTTTGAGGCTCGCTGATTTATGGATAACAAGCAGATAGAAGGCAACATCTTTGTTCCGGCCCATATCGACGATGTCTGGCGCGCCTGGACAACCGAGAGTGGCCTGCGCAGTTTTCTGGCGCCGGAGTGCCTGATGGTGCCCGAACCGAATGGTCCCTTCGAAATCTATTTCAGACCCGATGCCCCGCTGGGTGAACGTGGCAGCGAAGGTTGCCGGGTGATGGCCGTCATGCCCCACGACCTGCTCAGCTTCAGCTGGAATTTCCCGCCCTCCCTGCCCCACATCCGCCTGCAGAAGACCCAGGTCAGCCTGCGGTTCGTGCCGGAAGGCCAGGGCACCCGGCTCTACTTCCTGCAAACCGGCTGGGCCAACGACCCGGACTGGGATCAGGGCTACGCCTATTTTCGCGAAGAGTGGCTGGAAACCAGCCTGCCCCGCCTGCAATACCGCTTCACCCACGGCCCCATCGACTGGAACAACCCGCCGGACAAGCAGCAACTGAAATCCCTGGCTCAATAAGAGCCCATATAAAGAAGAACACCGCCAACTGGCGGTGTTTCTTTTTTCATGGAGATCAGACTCGGCGCACGCTGACTCACACCCCCAGCCGGTCGCGCAGGGTATACCAGGCGGCGCCGGCGGCGGTGAAGGGGATGCGGAACAGGCGGCCACCCGGGAAGGGGTAGTGCGGCAGTTTGGCAAAGGCATCGAAGCGCTCAGCCTGACCGCTCAACACCTCGGAGAGCAGCTTGCCCGCCAGATGGGTACAGGTGACGCCATGGCCGCTGTAGCCCTGCATGTAGTAGATGTTGGAGCCGATACGGCCAAACTGCGGCAGGCGCGACAGGGTCAGCAGGAAGTTGCCGGTCCAGGTGTACTCCACCTTGACGTCCGCCAGTTGCGGGAAGGTTTTCAGCATCTTGGGGATGATCAGCCGCTCGATGTCCGCCGGATCCCGCGCCCCATAGACCACGCCACCGCCATAGATCAGCCGATGATCGCCGGAGGTACGGTAGTAGTCGAGCAGATAGTTGCAATCTTCCAGGCAGTAGTTTTGCGGCAGCAGCGAGCGGGCCCGCTCCTCTCCCAGCACCTCGGTGGCGATAACCTGAGTGCCGCAAGGCATGCTCTTGCCGGCGAGCTCAGGCACCAGATTGCCGAGATAGGCGTTGCCGGCCACCACCACGAAGCGCGCCTTTACCGCCCCCTTGGCGGTCTTGACCAACGCAGGCGTGCCCGGGGTGATGCTGATGACGGCGGACTGTTCGAAGATCTTGCCCCCCTGCAAGCGGATGGCCTCCGCCTCCCCCAGCGCCAGGTTGAGGGGGTGGATGTGGCCGCCGCTCTTGTCGAGCAGGGCGCCGACGTAGCGATCGCTCGCCACCACCTCGCGCACGCCGTCGGCATCGAGCAGCTCCAGCTTGTCGTTGCCCCACTTCTCCCAGCGCGCCTGCTGCGCCTTGAGCTCGTGCAGCTGCTTCTCGGTCTCGGCGGCGAACACCCCGCCCTCCTGCAGATCACACTGGATGTTGTAGCGCTTGATCCGCTCGCGGATGATCTGGCCCCCCTCAAACAGCATGGAACCGAGCAGCCTGGCCTGATCCGGCGGGCAGTTCGCTTCTATGGTGTCGATGTCGCGGCTGTAGGAGTTGACGATCTGGCCGCCGTTGCGACCGCTGGCGCCAAAACCCACCCGGGCCGCCTCCAGCACCACCACCGAATAGCCCTTTTCCACCAGGTGCAGCGCGCTGGAGAGGCCGGTATAACCCGCCCCGATGACGCAGACGTCACACTCCAGCTGTTCGGTCAACGTCGGATAGGGCGCGTGTTTGTTGGCACTGGCTGCGTAGTAACTGTTTACATGTTCGGTCATGATCCCTGTTTCCTTACCGGTTCTTTTCCCAAACGAGACGATGTCTCGGCACTAGAAGTTGGCCGGGGTGTGGGCGCTGACGATGCGGCAGACCTGCCCCGACGGATTGCTGAAACTGTGGGGCTCGCCCGTGTCGATCACGTAGCTGTCCCCGGCGCTGAGCGGATAGGTCTGGCCCGCCACCGTCAGGATCACAGATCCCTCCAGCACGGTGCCCACCTCCTCCCCCAGATGCGTGACCTGGCCGCCGGTATCGGTACCGGGGGCGTAGGTCTCCAACATGAAGCCGAGCTGGCGGCGGTTGTTGCCGTTGTGCACCAGCTTCATGGAGACCCCCTGGCTGCCCAGCTCGATCAGCTGCTCGGCCTTGATCACCACGCTCGGCGTACCGCCCTCCTCTTCCGCGAAGAAGCGCGACAGCGGCAGCTCATAGACGCTGAGCAGCTTTTGCAAAGAGGCCACCGAGGGGCTCACCTTGTCCTGCTCTATCATGCAGATGGCGCCATGGGTCAGCCCGCTCAGCTCGGCCACCCGCCGCTGGGAGAGCCCGAGCCGCCGGCGGGTCGCCGCCAGACGCTCGCCCATGCTCTGCGCCACCCCCTTGTCCGTCATGGGGTTGTCGGTCATGGACTGCCAGCGCGTCTCGCCCTGTGGTTGCTGCATTCGGCCACCTCCCTGTGTGCCTGTCAGGTGCCAGCTGGGCACCCGGTTAAAATAGCGAGTCAATCCCACCGGCCTGTTTGTTATCCTGCACAGTGCATGCCGTTCATTATTTTGCACACCCTGCACCGCAAAAACCGGTAAAATCGCTCCAACAGCTCCATTTCTAGCACGCGAGACACAGTTTACTCAAATATATTTAACACTTGAAAAACATTTCAGCTCAATTTATGGTCTTCCTGTGCTTATTATTCTATACGGTGGCGGCACAGGATGAGCCGGCCCCCTGACCCACAATCGAGGCTTGCTATCTATGTCAGCATCACAACCCGCACTCTCCCTGATCAAATCCCTTGCCTATATAGATGGCCGCTGGTGTGAAGCCGGCGGCGGACGCCGGTTCGAGGTGCACAACCCGGCCACCGGTCAGGTCATTACCCAGGTGCCCGACATGGACGAGGGCGACACCCGCCGCGCCATCGCCGCCGCCTACGCGGCCCAGCCCGGCTGGGCCGCGCTCACCGCCAAGGAGCGCAGCAATCGGCTCTACGCCTGGTTCGAGCTCATCATGGCCAACCAGGAGGAGCTGGCCCGCATCATGACCTGCGAGCAGGGCAAGCCGCTGGCCGAGGCCAAGGGCGAAGTGGCCTATGGCGCCAGCTTCATCCAGTGGTTCGCGGAAGAGGGCAAACGCGCCTACGGCCGCACCATTCCGGGTTTCTCCAGCGATCGCCGGCTGGCCACCATCAAGCAGCCGGTCGGGGTGGTCGCCGCCATCACCCCCTGGAACTTCCCCATCGCCATGATCACCCGCAAGGCGGGCCCGGCGCTGGCCGCCGGTTGCACCATCGTCATCAAGCCGGCTGCCGAGACGCCGCTCTGCGCGCTGGCGCTGGCAGCGCTGGCGGAGCAGGCAGGCATCCCGGCCGGGGTCATCAACATCGTCACCAGCCATCAGGCCGCGGCGGTGGGCAACGAGCTGTGCAACAACAAGACGGTGCGCAAGCTCTCCTTCACCGGCTCCACCCGCATCGGCAAGCTGTTGATGCGCCAGTGCGCCGACACCATGAAGAAGCTGTCGCTGGAGCTCGGCGGCAACGCCCCCTTCATCGTGTTTGACGACGCCGACCTCGACGCCGCCATCGCCGGGGCGCTCGCCTCCAAATACCGCAACGCCGGCCAGACCTGCGTCTGCGCCAACCGTATCCTGGTGCAGGCCGGCATCTACGACGCCTTCGCCGAGAAGCTCACCGCCGCAGTCAAGGCCTTCAAGGTGGGCGACGGCATGAGCGAGGGCACCCAGATAGGCCCGCTCATCAACCCGGCCGCCGCCAGCAAGGTGGCCGAGCTGGTCAAGCAGGCCACCGCCGCCGGCGCCGAGCTGCTGCTGGGGGGCGAAGCCCACCCCGCCGGCCCGCTCTTCTACCAGCCCACCATTCTGGGCAAGGTCGACAAAACCAACCCCATCCTGCAGGAGGAGATCTTCGGCCCGGTGGCGCCCTTGGTGCGCTTCGACACCGAGGCCGAGGCCATCGCCCTGGCCAACGACACTCCTTATGGTCTGGCCGCCTACTTCTATGGGCGCGACATCGCCCGCGTCTGGCGGGTGGCCGAGCAGCTCGAATACGGCATGGTCGGCATCAACGAGGGGATCATCTCGACCGAATTGGCCCCCTTTGGCGGCATCAAGGAGTCGGGCCTCGGTCGTGAAGGGGCAGCCGAGGGGCTGGAGGAGTACCTCGAGACCAAATACCTCTGCTTCGGCGGCATCCGCTAGGCAGCCACATCTTGCGCCGGCGGCCGGGCCTGCAACAGGGGCCCGCCACCCGCCGGCGCAGCCATATCAGTTCACAAGGACGAAGTGAGTGCTCCCAAGGGGCCTCGCCACATTGAGACAGGGGCCCCCGGCCCCTCAGGGAGGAAAGATGAGTCAGTCAGCATCAAACAAGGCGTGGCAAGCACGCCGCGAAGCGGCCGTGGTCAACGGCGTCGGCACCCTGCTGCCGGTGTTTATCGAGCGGGCGCAAAATGCCGAGCTGTGGGATGTGGAGGGCAACCGCTACATCGATTTTGCTTCCGGCATCGCCGTGCTCAACACCGGCCACAACCACCCGAAAGTGGTGGCGGCGGTACGCGCGCAGCTGGAAAAATTCAGCCACACCTGCTTCCAGGTTACCCCCTACCCCGGCTATATCGAGCTGGCGGAAAAATTGAATGCCCTGGTGCCCGGCCCCACCCCGAAACGCACCCTGTTTCTCTCCACCGGCGCCGAGGCGGTGGAGAACGCCATCAAGATCGCCCGCGCCCACACCGGTCGCAGCGGCACCATCGCCTTCAAGGGGGGCTTTCACGGCCGCACCATGATGGGGATGGCGCTCACCGGCAAGGTGGTGCCCTACAAAACCGGCTTCGGTCCCTTCCCGGGAGAGGTCTATCACCTGCCCTTCCCGAGCGACTATCTGGGGGTGAGCGAGGCCGATGCGCTGGCTGCGCTGGATCTCTGCTTCAGCTCGGATATCGAGCCGGCCCGGGTGGCCGCCATCATCATCGAGCCGGTGCAGGGTGAAGGGGGCTTCTACCCCGCCTCCGCCAGCTTCATGCAGCGCCTGCGCCAGCTGTGCGATCAGCACGGCATCCTGCTCATCTGCGACGAGATCCAGAGCGGTTTCTGTCGCACCGGCAAGACCTTCGCCACCGAATATGCCGGCATCGAGCCGGACATCATGACCCTGGCCAAGAGCCTGGCCGGCGGCTTCCCGCTCTCCGCCGTGGTGGGCAAGGCGGAGGTGATGAACGCCGCCAAGCCGGGTGGTCTGGGCGGCACCTATGCCGGCTCTCCCATCGCCTGCGCCGCCGCCCTGGCGGTGCTGGAGGTGATCGAAGAGGAGCAGCTCAACCAACGGGCCCAGGCTCAGGGCGAGCAGATCAAGGCCCGCCTGCAGCAGCTGGCGGAGCGCTTTGACTGCATCGGCGACATCCGCGGCCCCGGCGCCATGGTGGCCATGGAGCTGGTCAAGCAGCGCGATGCGGCCAGCCCGGATGCCGACCTCACCAAGCGGCTGGTGGCCGAGGCGGGCAAGCGTGGACTGGTGCTGCTGGCCTGCGGTGTGCGCGCCAACGTCATCCGCTTCCTGGCGCCGCTGACGGCCTCGCCGGCCCTCATCGACGAGGGGCTGGATCTGCTCGAACAGGCCCTGCTGGCAGCCCAGGACTGATCAGAACCGCAACATCCGCTCATCAGTGCAAAAAAATGCGTTTTTGCCCCCTTGATATGCTTGTCAAGGGGGCAACACGAATGCACAATGCGCCGCCGCAACAAAGGACCGACCACTTGCTGAGTCAGGTTCTTTTTTTGCGGCAAACAAATCCACAACGAGGCCGGAACCGACCGGAAATGATAGCGAGATGGGTTGCCATCTCACGACACCCGCTTCTCTAGTGAGGAACACCATGGGGTATTTCACTGCTTTCCTGCCGGCCCACGCCGGTCTGCGCCGCGTCTCTGGCGCCCCCTATGCCCAGGTTGATACCGTCAGCCTGATCCCTTCGGCCCGGATTGAGGGGAAAGCACAATGAATGCCCAACCCGTCGGCCTGAAAAAAAGCCTCAAACTGTGGCACGTGGTCATCATGGGGCTGGCTTACCTGACCCCCATGGCCGTGTTCGACACCTTCGGCATCGTCACCGAGATCACCGAAGGCCATGTGCCCACCGCCTACCTGTTCGCCCTCATCGGCATGCTGTTCACCGCCATGAGCTACGGCCACCTGGTACGCAAGTTTCCCTCGGCAGGCTCCGCCTATACCTATGCCCAGAAGGTGTTTCACCCTTACGTGGGTTTCATGGTGGGCTGGGTCTCTCTGCTCGACTACATGTTCATGCCGATGATCAACATGTTGCTGGCCAAGATCTACATGGAGGCCCTGTTCCCGAGCGTGGAACCCTGGACCTACATCCTCGGTCTGGCCACCGTCATGACCCTGCTCAACCTGCGCGGCATCAAGCTGGTGGCCAACTTCAACAGCCTGATCGTCATCATGCAGTTCAGCATCATCGCCGTCTTCATCGGCCTCATCGCCTGGGGTGTCTACCATGGCGAGGGGCTCGGCACGGTGGCGAGCAGCCGTCCCTTCTTCTCCGAGCACATGAATGTGGCCCCTCTGCTGACCGGCGCCTCCATTCTCTGCCTGTCGTTCCTCGGTTTTGACGCCATCACTACCCTGAGCGAAGAGACCCCGGACGCCTCCCGGGTGATCCCCCGCGCCATCGTGCTGACGGCGCTGATCGGCGGCGTGCTGTTCATCTCCGTCTCCTACTTCCTGCAGCTGTTCTTCCCGGACATCTCCCGCTTCCAGCAGCCGGATGCGGTGCTGCCAGAGATCGCCCTCTATGTGGGCGGCAAGCTGTTCCAGGCGGTGGTACTGGTCTGCACCACAGTGGCGGTGCTGGCCTCCGGGCTCGCCTCCCACGCCGGCGTGTCGCGCCTGCTCTACGTGATGGGGCGGGATCGCGCCCTGCCGAGCCGCTTCTTCGCCTACGTTCACCCGACCTGGCAGACCCCGGCCCTGAACGTGCTGCTGGTGGGGGTACTGGCCCTCTCGGCGGTGTCGTTCGACCTGGAGATGGCACTGGCGCTGATCAACTTCGGTGCCCTGGTGGCCTTCACCTTCGTCAACCTGGCGGTGATCGCCCACTTCTACGTCAAGCTCGGTCACAACAAGACGCTGCGGGACCATCTGGTGTTCCTGCTGCTGCCCCTGTGCGGGGCCGCCTGCATCGGCGTGCTCTGGCTCAACCTGGAGCCGGCCTCCTTCGAACTGGGGCTGATTTGGGCCGCACTCGGCGCCCTCTATCTGCTGCTGCGCCTCACCGTGTTCCGGGTCCAGCTGCGCCGGCCCGAAACCGACGCCTCTTAAGCCTTCTTTGCGTTCACAGCGCCCGCCCTCTGCGGGCGCTTTTTTTTACCCCTGTCAGCCCTGCGCAACAGCCATGTTCGCGCGTGACCTGCGTCGCTGCAGCCCCCGTCAACACTGGCTGCCAGCCCGGTGGCGCAGCCTGACCTGACCCAGGTCAACAAAATCCCCCAACGGGGGCTTTTTTGCTTGTGTCCTCCCCCCCCTGAGGGCACAATACGCCGCCCCTGAGAGCCGATGTTTTTTGCAGCATCGGTTCTTCGTTTTTTAGGGGAAAACCACATTCACCAAGAGGCCGGACTTTGTACCGGAATTGATATCGAGATTGCCAGGCAATCTCCCGACGTTGTGAGGAAAAACATGGGGCATTTCACTGCTTTCCTGCCGGTGCCCGCCGGCGTACGCCACCCGTCTGTGCCGCAGACCGGCGTCCCCTGTGTCCAGCGACGCGCTGCGTCCCTGATCCCGTCCCCCTTCGCCAACCTGGCGATCGCAGAGGAGAAAGCGTGATGGCCGGTGCCAAGCTGCTCAAGACGCTCACCCTCTTCCAGGTAGTGGTGATGGGTCTGGCTTACCTCACACCCATGGCGGTATTCGATACCTTTGCCATCGTCGGTGACATTACCGAAGGCCGCGTCGCCACCGCCTATCTGCTGGCGCTCGGCGGCATCCTGCTGACCGCCTTCAGCTATGGCCATCTGGTGCGCCGCTTCCCCTCGGCGGGCTCGGCTTATACCTATGCCCAGAAGGTGTTCAACCCCTACATCGGTTTCATGGTCGGCTGGTCCTCCCTGCTCGACTACATGTTCATGCCGATGATCAACATCCTGCTGGCCAAGATCTACCTGACCGCCATGTTCCCCGGCGTCGAGCCCTGGATCTTCATCTTCGGTCTGGTGACCGTGATGACCTTCCTCAACCTTCGCGGCATCAACCTGGTGGCCAACTTCAACGGCGTCATCGTCTTCATCCAGCTCGCCATCATCACCGTCTTCCTCGGTCTGATGGGCTGGGGCATCTATCACGGTGAAGGGGCGGCGACCCTGCTGAGCAGCCGGCCGTTCCACTTCGAGTCGGCCGGCATGGTGCCGCTGTTTACCGGCGCCACCATCCTCTGCTTCTCGTTCCTGGGCTTTGACGGCTTGAGCTCGCTCTCCGAAGAGACCCCCAACGCCGGCAAGGTGATCCCGCGCGCCATCGTGCTGACCGCGCTGATCGGCGGCATCATCTTCGTGGCCGTCTCCTACTTCCTGCAGCTCTACTTCCCGGACCTGGCCCGCTTCAAGGAGCCGGACGCCGTGCTGCCGGAGATCGCCCTCTACGTCGGCGGCACCCTGTTCCAGAGCGTGGTGCTGGTGTGCACCACGGTAGCCGTGCTGGCCTCCGGCATGGCCGCCCACGCCGGCGTATCGCGCATCCTCTACGTGATGGGGCGTGACCGGATGATCCCGGAGCGGGTGTTCGGCTACATCCACCCGAAATTCCGCACCCCGGCCATCAACGTGCTGATGGTGGGCGCCCTGGCGCTCTCCGCGGTGTCGTTCGATCTGGACATGGCGCTGGCGCTGGTGAACTTCGGTGCCCTGGTGGCCTTCACCTTCGTCAACCTGTCGGTCATCGGCCAGTTCTGGGTGCGCGAGAAGCGCAACAAGAGCCTCAAGGAGCACCTGCTGTTCCTGGTGCTGCCACTGCTGGGCGCCGCCACCATAGGCGCGCTCTGGATCAACCTGGAGCAGAGCTCGCTGGAGCTGGGCCTGATCTGGGCCGGCCTTGGCGTCACCTACCTGTTCCTGCGCCTCGCGGTGTTCCGCATCCCCTTCCGTCAGTACGAAGAGGCGGCCGACACCCAGTAAGGGCGACGAGCAGACGCACAAATGCAGAAGGGGAGCCATGGCTCCCCTTCTTGCTGTGCACGCCGCGCTCGCGGCCCCGCCCAAAGCAGGCAGGCTGATCAGCCCTGATTGATCACCGCGGTAGCGGCCGCCTTGAGCGGATCCTTGGCCACCGCCTTCACATCCTGCTGGGTCTGCTTGAGCTGCTGGCCGGCCTGATTGACCTTCTGCTGGGTCCCCTGCAGCTGGCTCTTGCCCTCTTTGAGGCCGGCGGTTTTCTGGTCCAGCACGTCCGTGGTGTTCTTCTTCACCTCGGCCTTGGCCTTCTCTTTCTGCTGGCGCACCAGCTTGTCGGTATCGCAGTTGCCCTTGACCCCCAGGGTCGCGTTGAGCGCCTCGTTCTTCACCGCCTTGTCGAGGTTGCACTCGGATTTGAACACGCTCGCCTGCGCACCGGCAGACAGCAGACCCAGGGACAGACACAGCACCCATGCACGCATAACAACATCACTCTCGTTGAGGGAAGGAAAGGGGGCAGCATAGCGCCCTGACTCCCGGCTGCAAGCCGCGCGGGGGATCTGTGGCCAAACCGGCCGGGATCCCGGCCAGCTCCGACACCTCTTGTCCAATGGGACCCGCCGTCCATGTCATCAAAGCATCACAAAAGTGTCACTTTGTCATATTTCTGTCATGGAGCCTTGGTCTAATGCGCCCGTCCATTTTCACGCAGACTGTCCCAAGAGGCTTCATGCACAGCACCCCATCTTTCGCACAACAGCAGACCCGTCGTACCGGCCCACTGTTCAACTGGCTCGCTGTCATCACTCTGATCTACCTGATCCTGGTTGCCGTCGGCGCCGTCTCCCACGGCTTCAAGGGCTTCTCTGGCGGCGCCGAGGGCGCGGCCCAGATCTTCGCCTTCGCCAGCAACCCCTTCGTCGCCCTGCTGCTCGGCATCCTGGCGACCGCGCTGGTGCAATCCTCCAGCACGGTCACCTCGGTCATCGTCGGCCTGGTGGCCGGCGGCCTGCCCATCGGCATGGCCATCCCCATGGTGATGGGCGCCAACCTTGGCACCACCATCACCAACACCATCGTCTCCCTCGGCCATATCCGGGATCGGGGCGAGTTTCGCCGCGCCTTTGCCGCTGCCACCGTGCACGACTTCTTCAACCTGCTGGCGGTGTTCATCTTCCTGCCGCTGGAACTGATGTTCGGCCTGCTGCAAAAGAGCGCCGAGGCGCTGGCCGACCTGCTGGCGGGCTCCGCCGACATGTCGATGCAGGGAATGGACTTCATGAAGCCGCTGCTCTCCCCGGCCCTCACCTTCATCGACGGCCTGGTCGCCTTCCTGCCGGGCAAAGGGCCCGCCATCGCCACCATCTGCATCGGCATCCTGCTGATCCTCGGCTGCGTCACCTGGCTCGGCAAGATGCTGCAGCGGGTGCTGGTAGGCCGTGCCAGGGATCTGCTGCACCGTGCGCTGGGCCGCGGTCCGCTGACCGGCATCGCCTCCGGCACCCTGGTCACCGTGATGGTGCAGTCCTCTTCCACCACCACCAGCCTGATGATCCCGCTGGCCGGCGGCGGCGTGTTCAGCACCCGTCAGCTCTACCCCTTCACCCTGGGCGCCAACATCGGCACCACCATCACTGCCCTGCTGGCCGCCACCGCCATCAGCGGCGCCGGGGCCAAGCTGGCGCTGACCATCGCCCTGGTGCACGTGCTGTTCAACCTGTTCGCCGTGGTGCTCATCTACGGGGTGCCCTTCCTGCGCGAGCTGCCGGTCAAGGCGGCCGAGGGGCTGGCCAGGATTGGCAGCGAGAACAAGCTGCTGGCGCTTGGTTACGTGGCGGGCCTCTTCTTTGCCCTGCCCGCCCTGATGATGGTGGCCGCCAAGTAACGACAGGGGCCGGGGGATGCGCTGCGTCCCTCGGCCCCGGCTCTGGCTCTGGCTCAGGCTTTGCCCGTCCAGTCACATCTTGCCGCCCGCCGGCTCGCCCTCGCCCCCCGGCTGGGATAAGATGCCGCTCTCACTGCCCTCTCGGCATTTCACGACATAGGGATACCCGATGAAATTCGTTTTGATCGCGCTGCTGGTTGCCGGCGTCGCCTACTACTTCTACTCGAGCAGCAACAACAAGAAGCAGGCCGTGGAAAACGTGCGCAAGGGCGCCGAGTTCCTCGCCGCCAACAAGGAAAAACCCCTGGTGACCACCACTGCCTCCGGCCTGCAGTATGAAGTGCTGACCCCGGGCACCGGCACCGTTCACCCTACCGCCACCAGCAAGGTGAAGGTGCACTACGAGGGCAAGCTGCTGGATGGCACCGTCTTCGACAGCTCGGTCGCCCGCGGCGAGCCCATCGAGTTTGGCCTCAACCAGGTGATCGCCGGCTGGACCGAAGGGGTGCAGCTGATGGTGGAAGGGGAGAAGACCCGCTTCTACATCCCCGCCAACCTGGCCTACGGCGATCGCGCCGCCGGCAAGATCCCGCCGGGATCCGTTTTGATCTTCGACGTGGAGCTGCTCGGTATTCAGTAAACCAGCCAGATCCCACCCAGCGCCCGTGCTGATCTTCGACGTGGAACTGCTGGGTATTCAGTAAGTTGTTGATGGCAGGCCTGTCGCCTGTTTGATCCCCCAAGGCCGGCCACTACGCCGGCCTTGTTATTGGTGACCCCCTCTTTCCCACCCATCACTATCAACCAATAGTGAACAGTGCTTATTCATCAAGCTGGATTGTTAACTTCATTGTCGGGGCAGATAATGACCATATCGTCAGTGGCATGTCGCCCTGGCCCACAGTTTTCGGTGCGCCGCGCACCGGCACAACGCATATGGAGTCTGTCATGTCTATCGCCCCCGTCTGGTTCATCTCCCATGGCGCCCCGGATCTGGTTCTGCGCGACCAGCCGGCGACCCATTTCCTCAAAAATTTGCGCCTTGGCGATCTCAAGGGGCTGGTGGTCATCTCGGCCCACTGGTTTACCCGCAGCGAACTGCAGATCAACGTCGAGCCCAATCCGGCCTTGATGTACGACTTCTACGGCTTCCCCGAGCCGCTCTACCACATCCGCTGGCCGGCCAACAGCCCGCTCTGGCTGCAGGAGGCGGTGAGCGATCAGCTGCTGCTGGCGGGCCTGCCCGCCGAGCCGGTGCGCCGCGAGCTGGATCACGGGGTCTGGTCGCCGCTCTCGCTGATGGATCCCGCCAGCAGCGTCCCGCTGGTGCAGCTCTCCATCCCGGCCAGCTTCACCCCGCGCCAGCTGTGGCAACTGGGGGAGGCGCTGCAGCAGCTGCGCGCCCAGGGGATCGGCATCCTGGCCTCCGGCGCCATCACCCACAACCTGCGGGCACTGGGGCCGGAGAACTCGCCGGTGCCGGGCTGGGCCCGCAGCTTCGTCAACTGGCTGGAGCTGACCATGAGCGAGGGCGACCGGGTGGCGCTGGAAGATTACCGGGCACGGGCGCCGGGGGCGGTGGAATCCCATCCCCACGACGATCACCTGCGCCCGCTGTTCGTGGCACTCGGCGCCGCCGGCCAGGACAAGCCGGTCAAGCTGCACGACAGCTGGGATGGCGGCAGCCTCTACATGGGATCCTACCGCTTCGGTTGAGCCCTGGCAGTGCCAGACAACGCAAGATGGCGGGTCGCTTCCCGCCATTTTTTATGGCGCCCACACTGACAAACTGCTGAATAAAGGTTCATTGTCCGCCGCTCTTCGGTAGAATCGCCGCTTTCGATCACCATCTGACCAGCGGGAGGGGTACAAGCCGGCAATGAACCTTATTCGACCCCTGCTGCTGCTCTGCCTGCTGTTTCCCCTCTGCGCCCAGGCGCTCACCCTGCACAGCCGTCACTACCTGCAGAGCAGCCCGCCCCCCACCCAGGCGGCCGAACAGCAATGGCTGGCCCGGCACCCATTGCTGCGCGTCGGTGTGCTGCGCCACGACTACCGCCCGTTCGCCATGACCGGGCCGGACGAGCACTTCGAGGGGATCTCCGCCGACTATCTCGACATCGTCGCCAAGACCCTGCAAAAGCCGGTCGAACTGCGGGTATTCGACGACAAGCGCAGCGCTCTGGCGGCGCTGCGGTCGGGGGAGCTTGACCTTGTCAATCTCGGCAACCTCAGCCTGAGCGGCCCCGACCAGGCGGGCATCGCCCTCAGCCAGCGCTATTTCAGCAGTGCCCCCGTCTTCTCGGCGCTCGCCGCCGAACAGGGCCCGCTGCTGCTGCCGGGCCAGCGGGTCGCCACCGTGCAGGGTTATGTGGACGAGGCCGCCTTCAAGCGCTACTACCCGGATCTGGTGCTGGTCAACTACCCCTCCAACGTGGCGGCCTTCGATGCGGTCTTCTTCGGCCGCGAGCCGCTGCTGCTAAGCGATCCCCACTCCCTGCACTACCTCAACAGCGAGCGCTTCGACAAGATCCGGCAGCGCAGCCAGGCGCAGCCCGCCATCGCGGCGGACGGCTTTCGCTTTGCGGTCTCGGCCGACAGCCCCCGGCTGCTGGCGCTGCTCAATCACGCCCTGGCGGGGGTGAGCGACATCACCCACAGCCTCATCCTCAGCCAGTGGAACGGCCCCATCCGCGACATCGTCGAGCGCCCCAGCGAGCTCTACAGCGCAGAGGAGCGCGCCTGGCTGGCGACGGCCGGCCCAGTCAGGGTGTGGCTGATGGACGATCTCTACCCCTACGGGGTGCGCGACTACGACAACCAGCTCACCGGCATGTCGGTGGAGATGCTGGAGAAGATCAGCCGGCGCTCCGGCCTGCGCTTCGAGTTCGTCAGTTATGGCTCGGAGCTCGCGCGCAACGAGGCCCTGCTCAGGGGCGAGCTGGATCTCATCGGCGCCATCTCCCGCCCGGTGGCCGATAGCTACCGGCTGCGCCCCTCCCTGCCCTATGCCACCGACGACATCTATGTGCTGGTGGCCCGCAAGGGGGATGCCTTGAGCGGCGATCTGGCGCAGCTCGCCGGCAAGCGGGTGGGCAGCACCCACTACAACCCTATCGCCCGGCGGCTCGACAACAGCCGGGTGAGCTATCTGGAGAGCGCCGACGAGGCGATGGCCGCGGTCGACGACGGCCGGCTCGACGCCGCCATCGTGCCGCTCTATTTTGCCCAGCATGCGGTGGAGTGCGGCCGCCTCAGCCAGATCCGCATCGCCGGTCCCGCCGACAACCAGCCCATCCGGATGGGCTTTGCCAGCCTGCCGGGCAACCGGATGCTGATGGATATCATCGACAAGACCATCCTCTCCATCGCCCCCAACGAGCTGGCCACCATGAGCTACCAGTGGCGCAACCGCAAGCTGCCGGCCCCCACCTTCATGGAGCGCAACGCCCCCTACTTCTACCTGCTGCTGGCTGGCCTGTTCGCCATCGCCCTGCTGCTGCTCTATCGCAACCGCATGCTCAACCGGCTGGCCCGCTCGGAGCAGGCCTCCCGCCGCCAGCTGGAGGAGCACGTGCGCTTCATCGAGGCCCTCGGCGAGAGCCTGCCCCACCCCATCGTCGTGCGCGACAAGGGCGGCAAGGTGATCCTCTGCAACAGCAAGTACCTGGCCATCCTCAACGCCCCCATCGAGCGGGTGCTCGGCACCTCGTTTGCCGAGGGGCTCAAGGGGCTGCTGGGCGCCGAGGCCATCACCACCCTGGAGCAGGATTTTCAGCAGGTGCTGCAAAGCGGCAGCCCCATACTGTCGGATCGCATCTTCAGCCAGCGCGGCCCGCGCCAGTTCGTCTACCACTGGATGGTGCCCTACTTTGACTACCGCGGCGCCATCAGCGGGGTGATCAACGGCTGGATCGACATCACCGAGCGCAAGACCATGGAGGAGGCACTGCGCCGCGCCAAGGAGCAGGCCGACCGCGCTAGCCGCGCCAAGAGCGACTTTCTGGCCACCATGAGCCACGAGATCCGCACCCCCATGAATGCCATCCTCGGCATGCTGGAGCTGGCAAGCCAGGATCCCGCCCTCGCCCCCTACACCGGCGAGCAGCTGCGCATCGCCTCCGAATCCGCCAACGGCCTGCTGGATCTCATCGGCGACGTACTAGACATCTCCAGCATCGAGTCGGGCCAGCTGACCCTGGCCCCCGAGCCGTGCGAGCTGGCGCCGCTGCTGCAATCGGTGGCCCGCGCCTTTGCGGGCATGGCCGAGCAGAAGGGGCTCAGCTACCGGGTCGAGCTGGATCCCCTGCCACGGGTGCTGATCGACGGGCCGCGCCTGCGCCAGATCGTCTTCAACCTGCTCGGCAACGCCATCAAGTTCACCGAGCAGGGGGAAGTGAGCCTGCAGGCCAGCCTCGCGGGGAGCGCGGAGCAACCCCAGCTGCACCTGCTTATTCGCGACAGCGGGGTGGGCATCGCCCCCGACAAGCTGCCCGGGCTGTTCAACCCCTTCTACCGCGCCCACGACCCCTACCAGTTCGCCGGCACGGGTCTTGGCCTCAACATCGCCCGCATGCTGTGCCAGCTGATGGGGGGCAAGATAGCGGTCAGCAGCGAGCTTGGCGCCGGCACCGAGCTCAGGATCCGGCTGCCGCTCACCCCGCTGGCACCAGAACCAGCATGCGAACCCTTGCCTGCACCGCGCGATGTCACGTCGGCCATAGAGCACTCACCCAAGCGGCCATTCCCCCCTGCCGCCGGCCGGCTGCGGGTACTGGTGGTGGACGACAACCACGCCAACCAGGTGCTGCTGCGCCAGCAGCTCAAGCACCTGGGCCACGAGGTGAGCGTGCGCGGCAACGGCGCCGAGGCGCTGCGGGCCCTCCAGAATCAGGACTTCGATCTCATCATCACCGACTGCCAGATGCCGCTGATGGATGGCTTCGAGCTGACCCGCCGCCTGCGTGCCCGCGGCCACACTCTGCCAATCTGGGGCTTTACCGCCCACGCCACAGCGCGCGAGCGGGAGCGCTGCCTGGCCGCCGGCATGGACGAGTGCCTCTACAAGCCCATCGGCCTGGCCCGGCTGCGCACGGCCCTCGCCAGCCTCGAGCAGAGCGGCGCCAATGCGCTGAGCCCGGTCTGATTATCTGGGCCGGATGGCGCGGGCTGTGCTCCCGCCCTATCCGCGCCAGCCGTGTCCGCCCCAATTCTGTCAGCCCGATCTCCGTCACACCCTCGCATGCTCACGCCGGCCCTCAGCGTCTTCGGGCTGGAGTCTGCCAGCGGCAGGGTGTGTAATAGACGTTTGTGTTTGGCGACGACCCGGAACCCCATGCAACTCAAACCCCTTCTCAAGGGGCGCTTTCAGCCCCACTGGCAAGCCGGCCACGATCTCATCGAGCAGGTGGTCAGCTCCTGCATCACGGAGCGGCGTCTCATCCCCGAGGGGGAGCCCCTGATGCGCCAGGGCGAACCGCTGCGGGATCTGGTGCTGGTGAAGAGCGGCCGCATCGCCATGGGCCACACCGCCATGAATGGCCGCCGCTTTCAGCTCGGCACCCTGGAGTGCGACCACCAGCTCTTTGGCGAGATGGAGTTCTTCACCGGCTACCGCTGCCAGCTCGACATCATCGCCGAGGAGCCGCTGGAAGTGGCCCGCATCGACGGTGAGCAGCTGGAGCAGGCACTGGTCGCCCACCCCAGGGTGGCGCTCTTCTTTGCCACCGCCATTGCCATCGACTATCAGGACACGGTGGATATCTTCACCTGCCGCATGCTCTACCCCATCAGCTACAACATCGCCCTCGACCTCTATCACAGCCACTGTCACCACAACCCGGTGAGCGGCTTTCGCAAGGGGTATCAGGAGGCGGAACGCTTCGGCACTACCGACCGGGTCTATCGGCGGGCGGTGAAAGAGCTGATGGATAAAGGATGGGTGGAGCGCGGCGAGGAGGGGTTGCAGATCCGCGATCTGGCGGGGCTCAGGGCCTTTCTGGAGCAGCCATAAGTCGCAGGCATCAGTCGCCGCCTGAACAGCAACAAGCGGAACAGCAACAAAAAAGAGGGGCGGTCGATACCGCCCCTCTTGCTGTTTACTCCCCCGCTCAGGCCAGACAAGGCTGGGGCCGGGCCATGCGCAGCGACGCCACCAGCATGGCGAGGATCACGCCATAGATAAGCGGGATGGCGTACATCACCGCCTGCAGACCGATCACCTGCTCGAACAGGGCGCTGATGGCCGGGCTGAACATGGCCCCCGCGCTGCCGCTGATAAGGATATAGGAGACGTTCTTGCTCGATGCCTGGCGCACAAACGACACCCCGTAGGCGATGAAGGCGTTGTAGAGGGCCGCGCAGACAAAGCCGTAACCGTAGGTGAGGTAAGGCAGCTGGCTCAGGTTGTCGGTGGTGACGATAAGCGCCGTCATCCCCATCGCCAGGGTGATGATCACCAACAGGAAGGTGCGGATCGCAATGCGGGTCACGATGGCGGTCGAGACCAGCGCACCGAGCAGGGCTGCCGTCCAGTACTGGGTGATGATGTTGCCCGCCTCCTCGAAGGGGATGCCGAACTTGTTCTTCACGAACATGGGCGCCCAGGTGAGGAAGGTGTAGAGCGCCAGCATGCCGAGAAAAAGCCCCAGCCCGCCGCTGATGATGCCGAGGTTCCACTCCGAATGCTCGTTGCCGGCGCTCTCGCCACCCGCCTCGCAGCTGCGGAAATTGGTCAGCACCGCCACCAGCATGGTCGCCAGCGCCACCACGCCCACCGCCAGATAACTCCAGCTCCACGCCATGGCGTGAGTCAAGGTGTAGGTGGTGATCAGCGGGAAGACCACCCCGGCCACGTTGAAGGTGGCATCCTGCACCACCAGCATGGTGCTCTGCATCCGCGCCTGCCAGACGCTCACCACCAGGGTCCCCGCAATGCAGAGCCCCACCCCGCCGCACAGACCGATCACCGTCATGGCCGCCATCACCACATAGAGCGAGCCGGTCAGATGGAGCGCGGCCGCCGCCAGCGCGATCAGGCCGTAGCAGATCAGCGTCATCCGCTTGAGCCCCACCTTCTCGATCAGGAAGAAGGCGGCAATGGTGCCCGCCAGCGCCCCGCCGTTGAGCAGGGAGAAGATGGAGGCCACCTGATTGACGTCGGCGCCGAACTTGGCGGCGATGGGGTCGATCAGCATGCCGAACTGGGTCGCAAAACCGGCCATCACGAAGTTGGCCAGAAAGCTGATGGCAGTGAGGGAGAGCTTATTGTTCATATTGGATCTCTCTTGGGGTCAGGGTGCGTGCAGGGTTGGGCGGGATGCGGCGCTTACAGCGCGGTGTGCAGCGCCAGCTCGATCATCTGGTTGAAGGAGAGTTGCCGCTCTTCGGCCGTGGTCTCTTCACCGGTCAGGCAGTGGTCGGAGACAGTCAGGATGGCGAGCGCCTCAATCCCCTGTTGATGGGCCAGCCCGTAGAGACCGGCCACCTCCATGTCGATGCCGAGCACGCCGAACTTCTCCAGCGCCGGAATGAGGTTGTCGTCCGGATCGTAATAGAGATCGCCGGTGAAGATATTGCCCACCTTGACCGGAATCGCCTTCTCCTGCGCCTTGGTAAAGGCCTTGTGCAGCAGGGCGAAGTCGGCCGAGGTGGCCATCTGGTAGCCGGCGCTGCGCTTGGCGTTGGTCGGGGAGTCGGTGCCCGCCGCCTGCGCCAGAATGACGTCACGCATCTGCACATGGCGCTGGGTCGCCCCCAGACTACCGATGCGGATGATCCGCTTGACCCCGAAGTCGTTCACCAGCTCGTGGGCGTAGAGCACCATGGAGGGGATCCCCATGCCGTGGCCCATCACCGAGATACGCTGGCCGTGGTAGTAGCCGGTGTAGCCCAGCATATTGCGCACATTGGTTACCTCGCGCGCATCGGTCAGAAAGGTCTCGGCGATATAGCGGGCCCGCAGCGGATCACCCGGCATGATGACGGTCTCGGCGAAATCGCCCGGGTTGGCATTGATATGAGCGGTCATTGTTGTTGTGCTCCAGTTTGACTCGTGTGGATGAGGGCATCCTAGCCCCCGCCTCGCCTCCTCTTGCAGGACAAAAGTCCTGTTGCCCCGATCGAGATCCCAGTTCCGGCAACTTCTCCAGAACCACCTCAGCTTGCCCCCCTTCGCCGCCGCTTGTTGGCTCTGAATCAGCCCAGCCCTTGCGGCAAGCCCCTAGCATTTTGAGAACACAGCCTAGTCACCCGGTCAGCGATAACGCCCCACGCCCCAAAAAGCGCGGGGGGCCATCAGGCCCCCCGCAAACACACCGGACAAGAAAACGCCTTACTTGGCGGCGCTATCCTTCACGCACTTCTGGACAAAGCTGTTCTTGGCCGCACCGGCCAGCTTCTTGTCGGCCGCCGCCTTCTCGCACTTGGCCGCCGGATCCACCGCAGCCCCCGTCTTCACGCACTTCTGAATAAAGCTGTTCTTGGCCGCGCCGGCCAGCTTCTTGTCGGCGGCCGCCTTCTCGCATTCGCCGCTCACAGCGCCGGCGGCATCTTTCACGCACTTGCCGACAAAGCTGGTCTTGGCGGCGCCGTTAAGCTTTTTGGCCGCGGCCTGCGCCTCGCACTGCAACTGGGCCGAGTCGTTGGCAAAGACCGGATTGGCCAGCAGCACACTGCCGCAGAGCAGGCCGAACAGGATGGCAATACGCTTCATATGACGTTCCTTATTGTGATGTGTTGGCATGGTGACCCGTTTGCATGATGATCTGATTGCAAGTAACTGTTATGACAACAGCTGATTGTTGCCGCAGATCCCTCGCCTTGCCAGCCAGGGCCACGGAGCACAGGGCACCATAGCCGCACTATAGCGCCGATTGGCCAAGCGGGATTCTCCCCAGCCAGCTCCGTCTCAACAGCAAGTCAGACCCCTCTTCTCCACCACGCCCGCCAACACCAATAAAATCAAAGGCCATGGGAATCCTTGTCCTGCCTCTCCCATTTTTGAACTGGCGCATAAAACGCAGATCTTCCTGATAGTTACGTCAATTTTTGACTGGTTTGCGTATGAGGCTTGAGGATATGCTGGTCATTCGGCGCCTACAGCACCATCCGGGCCCCGCCTGCAGGTCGATGGAGCATATTGGAAGCTGTAATCCATGGGCGGTAGCGTGTTCTTTAATTAGAGTTGAAAGTCAGTAAGTTATTACTTCAAAATAGGAGATATTAAATGGCTGAAAATGGTCCTCGTGAGGACATAGCAAAAATTGTATCTGAAAAATTATTGAGCATTTTTAAATGGAAGCAATATGGCCCATACGACCAAGATTTTCCATGTCGGAAACAACAAAAACATCTAGAAAAAGATAAAACCCAAAAGCATACACATCCTGTAGATGTTGTCTTTGGATATAAAGACCCATACAGCAACAAGAATGTTCTTCTTAATACAGATCTAAAGAGTTATGGTGAGGGAACCATAAACTCTACAATGGTAGAGGATGCATTAATATCATTAGCAAAAACTATTGATTGCGCCGAGAACAGCCCCGATTGGCAACGAAAATACGCTATTCCTCCTGGAGATTATGAAGTCCGTGGACTCCTTTTTGTTTACAATCATGACAACAAGCAACAAAAAGAGTTTTATGAATTTTTTTATCCTCCAAAAAGAGAGAAAGGACAGCTAGGCAGACCACCAAAGCCGATACAACTATCTAAAATCCCTGTACCCAAGGATAAACAACTTCATTTCGTCGAACCTCTTTTAATTAACTATTGGATGAGTATTGCTGCTGATATTAGCGATATGATTCGCTTAAGCACATTTCCAAAAAATGACTATGGATTCTACTATCCACAGCTAACTTTCCACAAGGTAACATCATCAGAGAAATATCTTCCAGCTACTATAGAGTTATTATCATCCCCATTTATTATAATTAAGCATGATGAAGTAAAAGAAATTGTAAATTCCAATATAGAAACTGTATCCGGCCCAGGGTATATCGTTTATTATAATCGAGAGGGAAAAACAGACAAAGAGTTTATTACCCTTAGGTAGCGGTGTAGGAAAAGCAACCCACACACATAAGTAAATCTGGAAAAGGGCCTGCCACTGTCTATAC
>NZ_JAPCIV010000017.1:0-110037 GCF_027707585.1 Aeromonas sp. QDB39
GCGGTAGTTCAGTCGGTTAGAATACCGGCCTGTCACGCCGGGGGTCGCGGGTTCGAGTCCCGTCCGCTCCGCCACTAATTTGAAAGGCCTTCCCTGATGGGAAGGCCTTTTTGCTATCTGGTTTTGGCGAATGAAATAAGGAAACAAAGGACCACAGACAGGGCTGCGACTTGCCACTGGCAACTCGGTCCCTGTCTGTTGTCCTTTGTGCTTGAGCCGGACTCAGTCCGTCTCCCCGTCCGCTCCGCCACTACTTAAGAAGCCGAGTCTAACGACTGGGCTTTTTTTCGTTTGATTCCCTCTGTATTACCCCTTCTCCCTCTTTATATCCTGCGGATTTATCACGCTATGGGTGTTGTGCCTCAAGGCTTTCCATCGGGGATGGGGTTCGGCATACAATGCGCCTTTGGTGTCAGATGGGAGTCCCCCTATGTTTTGTCCGCGTTGTGGTTCTGGATCGCTGCAACAGCACAGCGAGAAAGAGTTTGCCTGTGGCTGTGGTTTTCACTATTTCCAGAATGTGGCGTCGGCCGTGATGGCGGCGCTGTGCTGGCAGGACGAGCTGCTGGTCGCGGTGCGGGCCCGGGATCCCGGCCGGGGCTTGCTGGATCTGCCGGGCGGCTTCGTCGATCCAGGCGAATCGCTGGAGGAAGCCTTGGTAAGGGAGCTCAAGGAGGAACTGGGACTGGATCTGACGGGGGAGACGCCGCGCTACCTGGGCTCCTATGCCAACGTCTATCCCTATGACGAGGTGACCTATCACACCTGCGACACCGTCTTTCTGCTGGAGTTGGCGCACAAGCCTTTGGTGGTAGCGGCCGACGATGTGGCCGCCTGTGAGTGGCGCAAGCTGGCCGGGATTTCGCCCACCGAGTTTGCCTTCCGTTCCACGGGTGCAGCCATCGGCCAGCTGCAAAGATTGCGGGGATGAGTACCTGCCTCACAGCTTTCGAACGAGGCGACCAGATGGCTGAGCTGGAATAAGGGGCTAGCCCGGCAGGTGGAGGGTGACGATCAGGCCGCCCTCTTCACCGTTTCTGGCGTCGACCCGTCCGCCCTGGGCCTGGATCGCCTTGCGGGTGATGGCCAGGCCCAGCCCATAACCCTTGCCTGCTGCGGGGGAACCGATCCGCACGAAGGGATCGAAGATGCTGGAGAGCTTGCTCTCATCCACACCCATTCCCTGATCCGCTACCTCGACGATAAACTCATCGCCCTGCCGCATCAGGGTCAGGCGGATAGTCTGGCCCGCTTGCGAGAAGCGCAAGGCATTGCGCAGCACGTTGTCGAGGGCCCGGCGGATCAGCTCCGCCTGTCCGCAGACTGTATATTCCTGGGTCTCATCCACCCAGGTTTTGATCTCGACGCCCATGTGCTGCGCCTCGTAGCGGGCATCGCTCACCACGGCGTCGACCAGCCCCTGCAGATCGTAATACTCCTCGCCGTCCCGCTCGCCATGGCCGGCACGGGTGAGGGTCAGCAGTTCGCCGATCATCTTGTCCATGCGCTGGGTCTCGAGCTGGATCCGCTCGAGGGATCCCTCGATCCTGACCGGATCCTGCTGGGCGAGGCCGATGGCCAGCTGCAGCCTGGCAAGGGGGGAGCGCAGCTCGTGGGAGACGTCGTGCAGCAGCTGCTCGCGGCTCTCTACCAGCAGTTGCAACCGCTCGGCCATGGCATCGAAGTCGCGGGCCGCATCGCTGATCTCGTCGTGGCGCCGCCGCATGGCGGGGTAGAGGCGCACTGCCAGATCCCCCTGGGCGAGGCGCTCGAATCCCTGCCGGAAGCGGTTCATGGGGCGGGTCAGGTGCCAGGCGAGCAGGGCGCTGAAGAAGAGGCCGCCAAGCCCGCCGATCCACCACATGGGTGGTGGCATGTTGAGCCAGTTGCGGCGGGGCTGGGGTGGTGCCAGCAACTGCTGCAGGCCGGCACTGTCGTAGTCGAGCCGGTAGTGCCGGCCATCGGCTCCCAGCAGGATGCGGTCGTCCTGTGTTGTGGATGGCTCTGCAGCGATCGGTTCAAGCTGCAGCAGCCTTCGCTCCTGGGCCGGCCAGCTGGCCTGCAGGGCCGCAACCGCAGCCGGTCCCTGCCGCTGCAACAGGCTGGCGGCGGCTGCCAGCTGACGTTCGGCCAGCTGGTTTGCCATCCGCTGCTCTGGCGGCCCTTCGTGGCGATAGAGGCTGAACGCCACCCACAGCAGCTGGCTCATCATGATGATGGTGAACCAGAAGCCGAACAGGATCTTCCAGAACAGGCGCCCCTTGAGGATCATGCCAGCCGGTATCCTATGCTGCGCACCGTCTCGATGCCGATGGCTTCCCCCGCCAGGGCCTGCAGCTTCTGGCGGATGTTGCAGATGTGCACGTCGACGCTGCGATCATAGGGCTCGCGCGGGCGGCCGAGCCCGTGCAGGGAGAGCTCATCCTTGCTGACCACCCGCTCTGGGGATCGCAGCAGCAGTTCCAGCAGGTTGAACTCGGTGGCGGTCAACTCCAGCGGCTGCGCCTGCCAGTGACACTGACGGCTGGCGGGGGAGAGCACCAGCTCACCAAGGCGCAGACCCTGCTCTTTGCCCGGATGGGCGGGGGCTGGCTCGACCCGGCGCAGCACAGCCCTCAGCCTGGCCACCAGTTCCCGCGGGTAGCAGGGCTTGGGCACATAGTCATCGGCCCCCATCTCCAGCCCGATCACCCGATCGATGTTGTCCCCCTTGGCGGTGAGCATGATGACGGGGATCCGGCTGTCGCGGCGGATGTGGCGCAGCACCTCGCTGCCATTCAGATCAGGCAGCATGATGTCGAGCACCACGGCGGCATAGTTGCCGGAGAGGGCGTGCTGCACGCCGCTCTTGCCGGTCAGCACATGAGTGGTGGCAAAGCCTTCGCCAGCTAGGTATTCGCTCAGCATGGTGCCAAGCTCCAGATCATCGTCCACCAGCAGGATCTTCATCGCTCTTCTCCGTCTCGGGTTGGCGCCATTTTCCCGTGTCCGTCTCCGCCTGACAGCTGCTTTTACGCAATCCTTACACTGCCCTGCAAGAGGCTTAACCGGACATTGGAGTAGATTGCCCGGGTCTGTTTCAGCCAAGGATATCCGCGATGGCCCGTGCCCGTCTCCTCGTTGTTTGCCTGCTGCTACCCGCCCTGGTGCTGGTCGGTGCCGGCTGGCTGTTGCTGCCTTCCACTGCCGCACCAACCGCCTCGTTCATCACCGCCCCGGTCGAGCGGCGGGAGCTGGAGCAGAGCGTGCTGGCCGACGGCACCCTGCAGGCCCAGAAGCTGGTGAGCGTGGGGGCGCAGGTGTCGGGGCAGATCAAGGCGCTGCATGTGGCGCTGGGGGATCAGGTGAAGCAGGGCGATCTGCTGGTCGAGATCGACGATCTCACCCAGCAGAACGCCCTCAAGGATACCGAAGCCGCTCTCGACAACGTGCAGGCCCAGCTGGCCTCGCGTCGGGCAACTCTGCGCAACAACCTGCTGGCCTTCGAGCGCCAGCGCAAGGTGCTGGCTCGGGGATTGGGCAGCCAGGCCGACTACGACAGTGCGGAGGCGACCCTGACGGCGACCCGCGCCGACATCCGGGCGCTGACGGCGCAAGCGGTGCAGGCCCATATCGCGGTCGACACCGCCAAAGTGAATCTGGGCTACACCCGCATCGTCTCCCCCATGGCGGGCACCATAGTGGCGATCCCGGTGGAGCAGGGGCAGACGGTCAACGCGGTGCAGAGCACCCCGACCATGGTCAAGGTGGCACGGCTCGACACCATGACGGTGGAGGCGCAGATCTCGGAGGCGGACGTGATCAGGGTGAAGGCCGGTCTGCCCAGCTATTTCACCGTGTTGGGGGCGCCCGAGCAGCGCTACCAGGCCCGTCTGCGTGCCATCGAGCCCGCCCCCGACACCATCAACGACGACACGACCTGCAGCAGTTCGACCAGCACGGCCGTCTACTACCACGGTCTGTTCGAGGTGGAGAACCCTGAAGGGGCTCTGCGCATCGGCATGACGGCCCAGGTGCACATAGTGCTGGCGACCGAGCGCAACGCCCTGGTGATCCCGGCCATCGCCCTGAGCGGTGACAGGGTGCAGGTAGTGGATGGTGCGGGCCAGCCCCAATGGCGGCAGGTGAAGGTGGGCCTCAACAACAAGGTGGATGCCCAGATCCTGGCGGGGTTGGCCGCCGGGGAGGCCGTGGTGGTGAGCCAGCTGACGGCCCAGCACCAGCAGAGCGGGCGAATGGGCCCGCCAATGGGGATGTGACCATGAGGGAACCATTGCTGCAACTGAGCGGGATCCGCCGCCATTTTGGTGACGGGGAGCGGCGCGTCGAGGTGCTTAAGGGCATCGATCTGACCATAGCGCGGGGCGAGATGGTGGCCATCGTCGGCGCCTCCGGCTCCGGCAAATCGACCCTGCTCAATATTCTGGGCTGCCTCGATCAGCCGAGCGAGGGTAGCTATCGGGTGGCCGGACGGGAGACGAGCCGGCTGACGGCCGATGCGCTGGCGACCCTGCGCCGCGAGCACTTCGGCTTCATCTTTCAGCGCTACCACCTGCTGGGGGATCTCAGTGCCCGCGACAACGTGGCGCTGCCCGCCCTCTATGCCGGGTTGGCCGGCGATGCGCGCAAGGCGAGGGCCGAGAGCCTGCTGCAGCGGCTCGGGCTCGGCAGCCGACTCGACTACAAGCCGAGCCAGCTCTCCGGCGGCCAGCAGCAGCGGGTCAGCATTGCCCGTGCCCTCATCAACGGCGGTCAGGTGATCCTGGCGGACGAGCCGACCGGCGCCCTCGACAGCCAGAGCGGGGCCGAGGTGCTCGACATCCTGGGCGCGCTCCATCGGCAGGGCCACACGCTGGTGCTGGTGACCCACGACATGGCGATCGCCGAACAGGCCGAGCGGATCATCGAGCTCAAAGATGGCGAGGTGGTGGCCGACCGTTGTCGCGAGCCGGCATCGCCGTCTCCTGCGCCAACGACTCCCCGTGCCGACACAGGAGGGCGCGGCGGTCTGGCCGGGCGGCTCGGCGCCGCCTTCAAGATGGCGCTGCTGGCCATGCAGGCCCAGCGCATGCGCACCTTCCTCACCATGCTCGGCATCATCATCGGCATCGCCGCCGTGGTGTCGGTGGTGGCGCTGGGACGCGGCTCCCAGCAGCAGGTGCTGGCCAACATCAATGCCATGGGCACCAGCACCCTGGAGATCTTCCCCGGCAGCGGCTTCGGTGATCGGCGGGCCGAGGCGGTCCAGACCCTCAGGGTGGAGGATGCCGAGGCCCTGACCAGGCTCGGTTATGTGCACAGCGTGACCCCCAGTCTGGCCACCAGCGTCACCCTGCGTCGGGGCAGCCAGGCGGTGCTGGGCTCGGTGAACGGGGTGGGGGAGCAGTTCTTCCAAGTGCGTGGCTACCGACTGCTGCAGGGCATGCTGTTCGATGCCGCCAGCGTGAGCGCTCTGGCGCAGGAGGTGGTGATCGACGAGAACAGCCTGGCGCGCCTGTTCGGTGCGGGGGAGTCGCCGCTCGGTCAGGTGATCCTGCTGGGGAGCCTGCCGTGCCGGGTGATCGGGGTGGTGGCCCGCAATCAGAGCGGCTTTGGCAGCGACGAGAACCTCAACGTCTGGATCCCCCATACCACGGCCATGACGCGGATGCTGGGCCAGAGCTACCTGCGCAGCATCAGCGTGCGGGTGCAGGACGAGGTGGCGCTGGCCGCCGCCGAGGATGGTATCAGCCGCTTGCTGCGTGAACGGCACGGCGCTCAGGATTTCTTCGTGCTCAACACCGACAGCATCCGCCAGGCGATCACCAGCACCAATGCCACCCTGACCCTGCTGATCGCCATGATTGCGCTCATCTCCCTGGTGGTGGGTGGCATCGGGGTGATGAACATCATGCTGGTGTCGGTGAGCGAGCGCACCCGCGAGATCGGCGTGCGGATGGCGGTGGGGGCCAGAACCGGCGACATACTGCAGCAGTTCTTGATCGAGGCGGTGCTGGTCTGCCTGCTGGGCGGGGCGGCCGGGGTGCTGCTCTCCCTGCTGATCGGCGTCTTGTTCGAGCATTTCAGCAGCCAGTTCACCCTGAGCTACTCCCTGGACGCCGTGCTGATGGCCTTCTTCTGCTCCAGCCTCATCGGCGTGCTGTTTGGCTTCTTCCCGGCGCGGCGGGCGGCGCGGATGGACCCCATCCACGCACTGGAGCGGGAGTAGGCTCTCTCTTCGGCGCCCGCGGCGCCACCCCATTCGCCGGCGCTGCCGAGGGCTCATCCCGCCTCGGTGGCCTGGCGAGTTGGCCGGACGGCACCCTGTGCCAGTCCGGCAGCCTGAACCGTGTCATCGACGTGACACAGCCTGCTCTGCGCGGGTTTTCAACCGGGCCCCTGGCCCGGTTCTTTTTCCCATGCGAAAAAAAGGCGCCACCCGAGGGAGACGCCTGAAAGGTCAAACCTTGCGGTTTGCGGACCAACGGAACCAAGACTTCACACACATCACACTCTCAGCACTTCTGGCAGGCTCAGCCCTGCCACTTGCCTCCTTCCACTATCACGTCATTGGGATCGGTATCGGCGCTCAGTTTGTCGCGCACATACTGGTCGTAGAGTTTCAGCAGGTACTTCTCTTCCCCCAGCTTGGCGAGACGGTCGTTGACCCAGTCCCGCAGCTCGATATTGCCCTTCTTCACCGCCGGCGCGATGGGGTCTTCCGAGCCCAACTTCTCGGGCAGCACCCGATAGCCTGGGTTCTCCTTGGCCCAGCTGAACAGCACCAGGTTGTCCTGGGCATAGGCGTCGCCACGGCCCTGAGCCAGCGCCTGCAGGGATTCGGTGTTCTTCTCGAACTTGAGCACCTTCCAGTCCGGGTGGTTGCGGGTCAGCCAGATGTCGGCCGTGGTGCCGGTGGTGACGATCAGGGTCTTGCTGGCCAGGTCATCGAGCTGCTTGGCCGGGCTCCCTTGTGGCACCAGCACCTGCACCGCGACTCGCAGGTTCGGGTTGGTGAAGTCCACCACCTGCCGCCGCTCCGGGGTCACCGTCATGTTGGCGAGGATGAGGTCCACCTTGTCGCTCTGCAGGAAGGGGATGCGGCTGGCGGGCTCTACCGCCACGAACTCGACCTTGTTCTCGTCCCCCAGCAGATCCTTGGCGAAACGGCGACCGAGGTCGGTGTCAAAGCCGACGTAGTTGCCCTTCTCGTCCACATAGCCAAACGGGGGCTTGTCGGTGAAGACGCCGACGATGAGCTTGTCACGCGCCTTGATCTTGTCGAGAGAACCGTCCGCCGCATGGGCGGCGCCGCTGGCGAGACCCAGTCCCAACAAGGCACTGAACAGAACCGAGGTGATTTTTTTCATGCTGACTCCTTTCGTTTGATGACATTGGTATAAGAAAACTTGGCGAGGAACTGGCGCGCACGCTGGCTGCGCGGGTTCTCGAAAAATTGGTGGGGGGCGGCCTGCTCCAGAATGTGGCCGCCGTCCATGAAGACGATGCGATCCGCCACCGCCTGGGCGAACGCCAGCTCGTGGGTGACGATGAGCAGGGTCATGCCGCTGCCGGCGAGATCGCGGATCACCTCCAGCACCTCCTGCACCATCTCGGGATCCAGCGCAGCGGTCACCTCGTCAAACAGCATCACCTGCGGGTTCATGCACAGGGCCCGCACGATGGCGATGCGCTGCTGCTGGCCGCCGGAGAGCTGGCGTGGATAGTCATGGCGCCGCTCCCACAGACCGATGCGGGTCAGCAGCTGCTCGGCTTGCAGCAGGGCCTCCTGCCGCTCTCGTTTTTGCACCTGAAGGGGGCCGAGCAGCACGTTCTCCAGCACCGTCAGGTTGGGGAAGAGGTGATAGCTCTGGAACACCATGCCGATGCGCTGGCGCAGCCGCTGCCAGTCGGTGCTGGCATTCAGCCGCTCTCCATCGAAGCGAATGTCGCCCCCCTGAATCGGTTCGAGCCCGTTGAGGGTGCGCAGCAAGGTGCTCTTGCCGCAGCCGCTCGGTCCCAGGATGACGATCACTTCCCCGGCGTGCACCGTGAGGCTGACCTCGTCCAGTACCCGGTTTTGGCCGAATTGTTTGCTGACAGCATTGAGCTCAAGCAGAGGTGTCATACCGCATTACCCCATTGTTGCTCCAGCCGGCGCGAGGCGAGCGAGAGCGGATAGCAGACCAGAAAGAAAAACAGGAACAGCAGACCGTAGATAAGCAACGAGCCATAGGTGCGCTCGATGATCTGCTGGCCCACCTTGATCACCTCCACCACCCCGATCAGCACCGCCAGCGAGCTGGTCTTGATGATGCGGGTGTAGATGTTGATGGTCGGCGGCGTCAGCCGTTGCAGCGCCTGGGGCAGCAGCACGTGGCGATAGAGCTGCCAGCGGGAGAGCCCGAGCGCCAGGCCGGCCTCCTGCTGGCCGCGGGCGAGGGACTTGAGACCGCCGCGCACCACTTCACCCACCTCGCTGGCGCCCCAGAGGGCCAGCACCAGCACGGCGCACCAGAAGGCAGGGATGTCTACGCCAAAGAAGATCGGCAGCCCGAAGAAGAAGAGGTAGAGCCAGACCAGCACGGGGACCACCCGAAACAGCTCCAGATAGACCCGCAACACTCCCCGAGTCAGCTTTCCCCCCTGCTGGGCCAGCACGCCGTAACCGACTCCGCCCAGGGTGGCGAACAGGATGGCGAGCAGCGAGATGGCGAGGGTCTGACCCGCGCCCACCGCCAGCAGCGGCAGCGCCTGCGTCAGCTGCTCAGTGACCGGACTGGCCATATTGATCCCTCCTTTCTGGTGCATGGGTGGCGAATGACGGTGGCTGCAGGACGATCGATGCCTGCATCAGTGGCTCAGTGACCGGACTGACCATATTGATCCCTCCTTTCCTGCACCTCGGTGACGAGTGATAGCGGTAGCAGGACGATCGATGCCTGCATCAGCGATTCAGTGACCGAACTGACCATGTTGCAGCCTCCTTTCAACGACGCGCAGGGCAAGGGACAGCGGCAGAAAGATCAGCACGCACATCAAGGTCAGCACCGCCAGCATCTCGTAGGTCTTGTAGTAGAGGGCGATGTAGTTCTTGGTGGTGTAGAGCAGTTCCGGCACCGCCACCGCCGAGGCCACCGTGGTCTCTTTCAGCAGAAAGATGAAGTTGGCAAACAGCGCCGGCAGGCTGGCAAGCCAGGCCTGGGGCAGCTGCACGTGGCGCAGCAGCTGCCAGCGAGAGAGGCCGATGGCTCGCCCGGCCTCCAGCTGGCTGGTGGGTACGGCCTGCACCCCGGCCCGCAGCGCCTCGGTCAGGTAGCCACCGCCGAGGAAGGTCATGGCGATCACCGCCGTGGCAAAGCCCGACAGCGACAGGCCGAGCGCCGGCAGCCCGAAATAGAGAAAGAACAGCTGGATCAAGAGCGGCGTGTTGCGGGCCAGCTCCACATAGGCGCGGATCACCCCGTTCAGCCAGGGCTTGTGCAGGCTTTGCAGCGTCACATTGAGCAGCGCCACGGTGAGCGAGGTGAGGATCACGATGGCGCCGAGCTGCAGGGTGACCCAGACCGATTGGCCGAACGCCGGCAGGGTGGTGAGAACAAAGGACCAGTCGAAGCTCATGCCGGGATCCTCCCGTCGCGGCGCAGCCGCTGGGGCACGACCGTGATGGCGTCCGGGTACTTGATGCCGGCGCCGGTGTTGAGCACCACCACCTGCTCGCCCCCCTGGATCCAGCCCGCTTCCCGCAACTGGCGGGCGGCGGCGAAGGCGGCCGCCCCTTCCGGGCAGACGAAGCAGCCCTCCTGGGAGGCGAGTTGACGCAGCTCGCGCTGGATGGCGCCATCTTCCACCGCGACGGCGCAGCCCTCGGTGCGATAGAGGGCGTCCAGCACCAGAAAATCCCCCAGCGCCTTGGGCACGTTGATGCCGAACGCCAGGGTCTGGGAGTCGGGCCAGAAGCGCGACTCGCGCTCTCCCTGCTGCCAGGCCTGGACGATGGGGGCGCAGCCGCTCGCCTGCACCGCCACCAGTCGCGGCAGTGGCCCCTGCACCCAGCCCAGCTCCTGCAATTCCCGCAGCGCCTTGTAGATGCCGATGAGGCCGACCCCGCCGCCGGTGGGGTAGAGGATCACGTCCGGCAGGGTCCAGCCGAGTTGCTCGGCGATTTCAAACCCCATGGTCTTCTTGCCCTCGATGCGATAGGGCTCCTTGAGGGTGGAGGCATCGAACAGCCCCTGCTGCGCCACCGCTTCGGCCACCTGGCGACCGGCGTCGCTGATGAGGCCGTCCACCAGATAGAGGCGGGCACCGGCCAGGGCGCTCTCCAGTCTTGTGATGGCGGGGGCCGCCTGCGGCTGGACTATGGTGCTGCGCAAGCCGGCGCGGGCACCGTAGAGTGCCCAAGCCGCGCCGGCGTTGCCGTTGGTGGGCATGGCGAAGTGGGTGACGCCGAGTTCGCGGGCGCGGGAGACGCCGACCGCGGCGCCGCGGGCCTTGAAGGAGCCGGTGGGGGTGAGGCTCTCATCCTTCATCCAGAGATCCGGAATGCCGACCTGTTTGCCGAGGCGCGGCAGCGGCAACAGCGGGGTGAAGCCTTCCCCCAGGGTGACCACCTGGGCGGGGTCGCGCACCGGCAGCAGCTCGTGGTAGCGCCACAGGCTGGCGGGGCGTCCCAGCAGGGCGGCCGGATGCCAGGCCTGCTTCAGGGCCTCGAGGTCGTAGCTGGCCAGCAAGGGGGCGCCGACCGGGCTCAGCTGCTGGGGCTGATCGGCATCCACAATCTCGCCGGACTTGCTGCAACGCAGATGTGATAGGTAACTGTACGGCATGCTTTATCCTGAATGAGTCGAGATGGTCAGTCGCTTATTCCATCCTGTGACCCAAGTGCCGGATAACAAACAAAATAAACTGGCAAACCTAAGCGAAAAAATTCATATGACTCCGATTGGTCAGGGTTGTGGCGGTTGCCCGTTCATGTCGCCTGGTCACCCGCTGGGGGGTTGGGCCGTCCGGCACTCTTTGCTAACCTGCCCGCTTCACCCGAAATCGCAGGGAGCCGCATCGATGCGAGCCATTGTCAGCCTGCTGGCCCTGTCACTGCTGTGTGCATGCAGTGGCCAGTCAACCAAAGAGGATGCCATGTCAGGGAAAGCGCGCCTTCACTACCCCGTCACCCGTCAGGGTGAGCAGGTGGATCACTACTTCGGCCAGGCCGTGGCCGACCCCTATCGCTGGCTGGAGGATGATCGCAGCCCCGAGACCGAGGCCTGGGTCAAGACCCAGAATGCCGTGACCCGGGACTACCTGGCACAGATCCCGTATCGTGCCGCCATCAAGGAGAAGCTGGCCTCTTCCTGGAACTATGCCAAGGAGGGGGCGCCGTTTCGTGAGGGACGCTACCACTACTTCTTCAAGAACGACGGCCTGCAGAACCAGAACGTGCTGTGGCGCCAGCTGGAGGGCAAGCCGGCCGAGGTGTTCCTCGATCCCAATACCCTCAGCCCCGACGGCACCACGGCGCTGGATCAGCTGAGCTTCTCCCGCGATGGCCGCATCCTGGCCTACTCCTTGTCGCTGGCCGGCAGCGACTGGCGCGAGATCCACCTGATGGACGTGGAAAGCAAGCAGCCGCTGGAGGCGCCCCTCAAGGACGTGAAGTTCAGCGGCATCAGCTGGCTCGGCAACGAGGGGTTCTTCTACTCGAGCTACGACAAGCCGGATGGCAGCGAGCTGTCGGCCAAGACCGATCAGCACAAGGTCTATTTCCACCGGCTCGGCACGGTGCAGGAGGATGACCGGCTGGTGTTCGGCGCCATTCCTGCCCAGCACCACCGCTACGTGGGGGCGACCGTCACCGAGGATGACCGCTTCCTGCTCATCTCGGCGGCGAACTCCACCTCCGGCAACCGCCTCTATGTGAAGGATCTGAGCCAGGAGAACGCGCCGCTGCTGACGGTGCAGGGGGATCTGGATGCGGACGTGAGCCTGGTGGACAACAAGGGCAGCACGCTTTATTTGCTGACCAACCGGGACGCCCCCAACCGCCGGCTGGTGACGGTGGATGCCGCCAACCCGGGGCCGGCCCGCTGGCGTGATCTCATCCCCGAGCGTCAGCAGGTGCTGACGGTGCACAGCGGCAGCTGCTATCTGTTCGCCGAGTACATGGTGGATGCCACCGCCCGGGTCGAACAGTTCGACTACGAAGGCAAGCGGGTGCGCGAGGTGGCGCTGCCCGGCCTTGGCAGCGTCAGCGGCTTCAACGGCAAGCACGATGATCCCGCCCTCTACTTCGGCTTCGAGAACTATGCCCAGCCGCCCACTCTCTACCGGTTCGAGCCAAAAAGCGGCGCCATCAGCCTCTATCGCGCCTCGGCGGCGCCGTTCAAGCCAGCGGATTACGTCTCCGAGCAGCGCTTCTACCAGAGCAAGGACGGCACCCGGGTGCCGCTCATCATCAGCTACCGCAAGGGGCTGAAACTCGATGGCAGCAACCCGACCATCCTCTACGGCTACGGCGGCTTCGACGTGAGCCTGACTCCGAGCTTCAGCGTGTCGGTGGCCAACTGGCTGGATCTGGGGGGCGTCTATGCGGTGGCCAACCTGCGCGGGGGCGGCGAGTACGGCCAGGCCTGGCACCTGGCGGGCACCAGGATGAACAAGCAGAACGTGTTCGACGACTTCATCGCGGCGGCCGAGTATCTCAAGGCCGAGGGCTACACCCGCACCGAGCGGCTGGCGATCCGCGGTGGCTCCAACGGCGGTCTGCTGGTGGGGGCGGTAATGACCCAGCGGCCGGATCTGATGCGGGTCGCCTTGCCGGCGGTGGGGGTGCTCGACATGTTGCGCTACCACACCTTCACCGCCGGAGCGGGCTGGGCCTATGACTACGGCACCAGTGCCGACAGCGAGGCGATGTTCGACTACCTGAAGGGCTACTCGCCTCTGCACAACGTCCGGCCCGGGGTCAGCTACCCCTCGACCCTGGTGACCACGGCGGATCACGACGATCGGGTGGTGCCGGCTCACTCCTTCAAGTTTGCTGCCACTCTGCAGGCCGACAATGGCGGCCCCCGTCCCCAGCTCATCCGCATCGAGACCAATGCCGGGCACGGGGCGGGCACGCCGGTGGCGAAGCTGATCGAGCAGAGTGCGGACATCTATGCCTTCACCCTGTACGAGATGGGCTATCAGCAGTTGCCGCGTCAGCCTTGATCCGGGCGAGAGGGGCGCCAGCCATCCACTATCATCAGGGCCCTGCGGGGCCCTTTTCATTGCCGCGCGTTGGCAGGGCTGCGCTGGCAGCACTAGCTGCGACCATCCCTGTCTCGCCGCTGGCCCGTTTTGGCAGACGGGCCCCATCTGTCATCCCCCCGGTGGTATAGTCAGCAACAAGATCCGCATTCAAGGAGTCCATCGTGAAGAAGATCATCTACATCCTGCTGGGGTTGGCGCTGGCGGCCGTGGTGGCCATCGCCGCCCTGGTGTCCCTCATCGATCCCAATCAGTTCAAGCCCCAGCTGGTGGAGCAGGTGCGCAAGAGCACCGGTCGCGAGCTGGTGATGGAGGGGGCGATCGGCTGGCGTTTCTGGCCAAGCCTCGGCCTCTCCCTCGAGCAGGTGGCGCTGCGCAACCCCGCCGGCTTTGCCGAGCCCGACCTGGTGCGTTTCACGCGCGGGGAGGCCTCGGTGGGCCTGTTGCCGCTGCTCTCCCACAAGCTTGAGATCGGCAAGGTGACCCTGAGCGGCGCCCATCTGTTTATCCAGACCAAGGCTGACGGCAGCTCCAACCTGAGCGATCTGCTCAAGGCCTCCGCCGAGCCCAAGGGGGAGGCGACGACCTCCGAGCCCGCCGCAACGACGCCCCCGCCCGCCAGTGACAAGCAGCCCTGGCAGATCAGTCTGCAAGGGGTGGCGCTGCAACAGGCCAGCGCCCTGCTGCAGGACGATCGTAGCGGCACCGTCTCCCGCCTCGAACAGCTGGACCTGAACCTGGGCCAGCTGGCCGTGGATCAATGGGTGCCGGTGACCCTGGCCGCCAAGGGAGCCCAGGGTGAGCTGGCGTTTGATCTCAAGGGGTCGGCCCAGCTCAAGCTGGCGCCCGATGCCAGCCGCAGCGAGCTGAAAGACGTCGCGCTGGCGGGGAGCCTGAGCGAACCGACCCAGCGGCTGGATGCCTTCTCCCTGAAGGCCGACCGGCTGGCACTGGGGCAGTGGAGCAGCCTCACCCTCAGTCTGCAGGGGGCACAGGGGGCGGCGGACAAACCGACCCTGGCCGGAACCCTGGAGGGAACGCTCAAGGCGCGGCTCGATGAAAACCGGCAACTGCTGGAGATATCGGATGCCGTGCTGGCCGCCAAGCTCAGCGGCGATGCCCTGCCGCGCCCGCAGATGCAGGTGAAGTTGGCGGGCTTTGCCCGCGCCGAGCTGGGCAAACAGGCTGTCACCCTCAGCAACCTGGTGATGGGGGTGGATGACGCCCTGCTGAGCGGCAACGGCAGCGTGCAGCTGGGTGCCGTGCCCAAGGTGGAGTTCGACCTCAAGGGGGAGAAGCTGGATCTCGACAGTTGGCTCGGTCAGCCGGCCAAGGCGGCGCCTGCGACCGCCACCTCGGGCGCCGCCGCGCCGGCCGGAGCACAGGCGCAGACCGCCGCGCCCGCCGCCAAGGCGCTCTCCACGGCCGAACCGGATCTTACCGCCCTCAAGGCGGTGGACCTGGCTGGCCGACTGCAACTGGGCAGCCTGCGCCTCAAGGGGCTGGATCTGAGCGCCGTCGATCTGCAACTGGCCCTGGCCGGTGGTCAGCTCACCCTCAAGCAGTTCAGCGCCGGCGTGGCCGGCGGCCAGGTGACCGCCAGCGGCGTGCTCGATGCCCGTCAGCTACCGGCCCGCTATCAGGTGCACAAGCGGGTGCAGGGGGTCGATGTGCGGCCGCTGCTGCAGACCCTGGCCCAGACCGACCTGCTGGAAGGCAAGGGGGATCTGGAGGTCGAGGCACAGGGCTCAGGACTCTCCGAGCAGGCGCTGCGCAGCCGGATGCAGGGCAAGGTGAGCCTCAGACTGAGCGACGGTGCCCTGCACGGCATCAACTTGGCGGAGATGATCCGCGAGGCGCGGGCCACCCTGACCGGCAAGGGGGCGGATCAGGTGAAGGAGGTGCGCAAGACCGACTTCAGCGCGCTCACCGCCAGCTTCCGGATTGCCGACGGGGTTGCCAGGAGCGACGACATCCAGCTGTTTGCCCCCGCCCTGCGGGTGAAGGGGCAGGGCCAGACCGCCTTGGTGCCGGAGACCCTCGACTTCCTGTTCCTCACCTCTGTGGTGGAGAGCAGCAAGGGGCAGGGGGGCAAGACGGTGGACGAGCTCAAGGACATCACCATACCGGTGCGCATCGGCGGCCACTGGCAGGCGCCGAGCTACCGGCTCGACGTGAAGGAATTGCTCAGCAACAACAAACTGCTGGAGGATAAGGCCCGCAAGGAGGCCGAGCGCGGTCTCAAGAAGCTGCTGGGTGACAAGGCCGACAACGAAGGGGTAAAGGGGGTGGCCGACCAGCTGCTCAAGGGCTTGTTCAAATAGCCCCAGCCTTTCGCGTTATCGCCATGCAGAGCCCGCCCCGTGCGGGCTCTGTGCATTTTTGGCTGCGCTTGTGCAAGGTGTGGAAGTTCAATGCAGTCTGCGTCGGTAGCAAAAGAGAGGGGTGTTTGGGCCGGACAAAGATGGTATCACTGTGGTTTTACCGAGGAGCAGATGAATGAGTCGAAGTGAAATCGCAAGAGAGACATCCCATCCGGACTGGCCGCTGGTCTGGCAGATCTACGGCAGCAGCTTTCCCCGCTACGAACAGCGCCAGCCGCAGCATCAACAGCTCAAGATGGGAGACTCCCGCTTTCGCTGTCAGCTCTTTTATCAGGGCGAGCAGCTGCTCGGCTTCATCTTCTGGTGGGACTGCGGCGAGCAGATCTACATCGAACACCTGGCCATCAACCCGGCCCTGCGCGGCCAGAACCACGGCTCACGCCTGCTTGCCGCCTTCTGCGAGACGGCGGGGCGCCCGGTCATCCTGGAGATAGATCCGCCAGAGGACGAGATCGCCCTGCGCCGGCTGCGCTTCTACCAGTCGCTGGGTTTTTGCCTGAACGAGCATGATCACGTGCACCCGCCCTATCAGCCGGGTCATCAAGGCCATGCGCTGCGGGTGCTGAGCTATCCGGCCCCGCTCGATGAGCAGGGCTATCGGCGCTTCAACAAGGTGCTGGTGGAGACTGTGATGGATCACGGCCTGATTTAAATAAGGTGACTGATATTTGTATTTTGAATTAAAGGGGGAGGAATCTCCCCCTAATAGCAGGATTATTCGTAGACAGCAGTTGTATGAAGTAATTGATCTGCAAAAGTGAAAATTTCATCTATTGAGTCAATCGGGTGTCTAGTTTCTTTCTTTTCAGCGTCAAACAGCCCTATATACTTTTGGCGAGAGTTAAAATGTAATCTGCAAAGTGGTTTTCGGTTATTATCATCAAGCAGAATCCCAAAATAACTCTGGGTATCCCTCGGCGCAATTCTAGCAACATCAAATTTCTGTCTGAGAATAGCTTTTACAACGTTGAATGCTTCCATTTCTTCAATAGTTGTATCTACTCTAGATTTTTCTTTGTTGTTATCATTTTCACTGTTGTCATTCGGTAGCTCACTCTCTGAGGCTGATGAGACAGACGAGGTGCTGACACTGTTACCTATTGCAGATTTCAATCTGGCATTGATGCTATCGTTGAGGAACTGATTCAGAGCTTTCTTGGTGATATCCGTGAACGACTGTTTTACCCTGGCAGTAAGTACACCATCATAAATTCGAGACGCAAAAAATTTGACAAAATCTTCCTCTGGAGAGGCGAACTGCTCAGCAAGTAGTTTCTTTATCTGGCTAAGATATTTAAGTTCTCCAGCTGCATCAACAACTGACTCAACATCGAAAGCTGTTTTAGTCAGTTTTAATACCTCAGGAACTACATGCTCATCTATGTCCTCAAGATCAAGTGTCAGAAAAGGTTTTTCATCCATTTTATTCGGCGCATCCAAGTCGGTATAAAACTCATATTGAGCGCCATTAGTGAGAATGCCAATTCTGGCATTGGTTACCGAGAAATAACGGAAGAGTTGACCTGAGTGCTTTGCAGACAGTTTTTCACTGTATTTTTTACATTCAACCAAAATTTGAACTTGACCATCCTTGAGGATGGCATAGTCAACCTTTTCTCCCTTTTTGATACCGGTGTCTGCGGTGAACTCAGGGATTACCTCGGTGGGGTCAAAGACATCGTAACCGAGAACGCGGTTGAGAAACGGCATGACAAAGGCATTTTTGGTCGCTTCTTCAGTCGTGATCATCGATGACTGTTGAGCAATTTTCTTGGATAGACTCTGTAGCTGTTCTGAAAAATCCATTTCTTCCTCTCTGTATGGCGGCAAAGTTCTACTTTTTAACGCTATATTCCCCACCATCATCCCTGGTCAGAATAATGGGGGACAGATACCCATAACCTCTGCTTATATTCAGCAAAGCGCCATACGATTCCAAGGCTTGTATTCTTGAAACAGGATCTAGCTCACCGCTATTGAGTTTTATATGGAGAATATTTGTCCATTGTTGCCCCGAGCAATGAGAAGGGGCGCCTCGGCGCCCCTTCGGTTTATTCCCCCAGCAGCTGTTGCCAGACCGCCAGCACATGGCCGCGCTCCGGCAGCAACCTGTCGTCTCCCACCTTGCGGGAGACCTCGGAGAGGTTGAGGCGATGGCCGAGGTTGCGGATCTCCAGATAGGCGTGCTTGAGCCCCTCCGCCTGCTCCAGCGTGAGTACCCCCGCCAGCACGCACTCATCGAAGATGCGCACGTTATCGGACCAGCGGGTGAGCGCCTCGGGTTCGCCGCAGGCATGGGCCAGCACCAGGTACTGGGCGATGAATTCGATGTCCACCATGCCGCCGGGGGACTGCTTGAGATCGAACTCACCGGCACCGGCTTTGAGCAGGTGATCCCGCATCTTGTGGCGCATCTCGCGCACCTCGCGGGCCAGGGTCGGCAGGTCGCGCTCCTTGGCCAGCACGGCGCGGCGGATGCGGGCAAACTCGGCGATCACCGCCTCATCGCCATAGATGGGGCGGGCCCGCACCAGTGCCTGATGCTCCCAGGTCCAGGCCTCGTTTTGCTGATACAGCTCGTAGGCCGACAGCGACGAGACCAGCAGGCCTGAGTCGCCGGAGGGGCGCAGCCGCATATCGATCTCGTAAAGGATGCCGGAGGGGGTACGGGTGCTGAACAGGTGCAGGATCCGCTGGGCCAGGCGCAAGTAGAACTGGCGGCTGTCGATGGGCTTGCGCCCGTCGGTGTAGCTGTTGGGGTCGCCACCGTGCAGGAACACCAGGTCGAGATCCGAGCCGTAGCCGAGCTCGATACCGCCCAGCTTGCCGTAGGCCACTACCGCAAAGCCGCGCTGGCCGCTCACCGCCACCTCGGGCGGTACCCCGTAGCGCTCGCTCATCTGGGCCCAGGCCTGATTGACCACCTCTTCGGTGATCGCCTCCGCCAGCCAGGTGAGGTGGTCGCTCACCTTCATCAGCGGCAGGGCGCCGGCGATGTCGGCCGCCACGATGCGCAGCAGCTGTACCTGCTTGAACTGGCGCAGCGCCTCCATCTGCTGCTCCACGTCCTCCTCGGGGATGCGCAGCAGGAACTGGCGCAGCTGGGGCTTGTACTGATCGAGCGGGGTGGGGTGGTAGAGGTGCTGGGGATCGAGCAGCTCGTCCAGCAAAATCGGGTAGCGGGCCAGCTGCTCGCTCACCAGATGGCTGGCGTCACACAGCCGTACCAGCTGGCGCAGGGCGCCCGGGTTCTCCGCCAGCAGTTGCAGATAGGCGCTGCGGGTGAAGATGCGGGTCAGCAGCTCGCACACCCGCTCGAACAGGCGGGCAGGTTGCTCGCTGGCGACCACCAGGCGCAGCAGTTCCGGCATCAGCCAGTCCAGCGCGATGCGCCCCTGCGGGCCCACCTGACGGCGCTTGTACTCCTCCTTGAAACGCAGCAGGGCACCGCAGAGCGAGGCAGGCTCAGCCACCCCCTGCGCAATCAGCAGTTGCTCCAGCTCGGCGGCGTCGAGCTCGGTGCGCCAGAGATCGAGCCAGAGCTGCTCCAGATGGGCGGGGGCCTCCTTCTCTTCCCCCACCACGGCGGCGAACTCCTGATGGACGGCGGCCATCTCCTCGTCCAGATGGGCCATGAAGGCGCCCCAGTCGGCAAAGCCGAGGGCGGCGACGAGCCGCTGGCGATCCCGCTCCTCGGTGGGCAGGGTCTGGGTCTGCTGATCGCCGATCTCCTGCAATATGTTCTCGACCCGGCGCAGGAAGCGATAGGCCGTCAGCAGGCGGTCGCAATGGGTGGCTTCGAGGGCGCCGCACTGGGCGATGGCGGCCAGCGCCTCCGGCAGGTGGCGCACCCGCAGCGCCGGCTCACGGCCGCCGCGAATCAGCTGCAGCGCCTGGGCGATGAACTCCACCTCGCGAATGCCGCCGGCCCCCAGCTTGATGTTGCCCTCCAGCCCCTTGCGGCGCACCTCGGCAGCGATCATCGCCTTCATCTGGCGCAGGCCGTCGATGACGCCGAAGTCGATATAGCGGCGAAACACGAAGGGGCGCAGCATCTCGGCCAGCTCCACCGCGTGTTCGCACTGAGGCCCCAGCACCCGCGCCTTGACCATGGCGTAGCGCTCCCAGTTGCGGCCGTGGTGCTGGTAGTAATCCTCCATGGCGGCAAAGGAGATGGCCAGCGGCCCCGCATCGCCAAAGGGGCGCAGCCGCATATCGACCCGAAACACCTGGCCGTCGACCGTGCCCTGGTGCAGGGCGTTGATGATGCGCTGGCCCAGCTTGATGAAGAATTGCTGGTTGGCGAGCTCGCGCCGCCCGCCGACCGTGTAGCCGTTCTCGGGGAAGGTGAAGATAAGGTCGATGTCCGAGGAGAAATTGAGCTCACCGCCCCCCAGCTTGCCCATGCCGAGGATCAGCAGTGGCTGCGGGTTGCCGTTGCCATCCATCGGGGTGCCCAGCTCGCCGCACTGCTTGGCGTAGAGCCAGTCGCGGGTCGCGCAGATAAGCGCATCCGCCAGTCTGGTGAGGTGGATAAAGCTCTCTTCCACCGCCGCGTGACCCAGCAGCTCGCGCCAGGCGATCACCAGCATGCGGCTGCGACGGAACTGGCGCAGGATGCGCTTGAGCGCCTCTTCGTCGTCCACCTCGGCCAGCAGGGCGGTCAGATCGTGCTGGTAGGCGGGCCAGCGCTCGGCCTGATCCAGATCGCCGGAGGCGAGCAGCTCGGTCAGCAACTCCGGCTGTTTGAAGAGGGAATCGGCGACAAAATCGGAGAGGCCGAGCAGGGTCAGCAGGGTCTGGCGCACCGACTCGGGTTGGTTGCCATAGTCGGGGGCCAGTTCAATCAGCCGTTGCCAGTGGCGCTGGGCCAGCTCCTGCAGCAGGGGGGAGAAGGCGGAGAAAGAGGGAGAGTGCTGGGCCACGGTTGCCGTCCTTGTGATTAACGAAACTGCCGGATAAAAAGCTGGCTGCCAATCTAGCACTGTCAGGCCCCCGCGTCACAGCGCAGGGGCGAGAAGCATGATCCGGCGGGAATTATCGGCAGCCGGCCATTCAGGTGCGCTGGTAGATATCGGGGTGGTAGATCTCCATCAGGCTGCCGGGGCTGGCGGGTGGCACGAAGCCGAAACCGGCGTAGAGGCCGTGGGCATCCGAGGTGGCGAGGGAGAGGCGGCGCAATCCCTGCAACTCGGGATGGTCGAGCATGGCCGCCACCAGCGCCTTGCTGTAGCCCCGGCCGCGATGCTCAGGCAGGACAAACACGTCGGCCAGATAGCCGAAGGTGGCCCGGTCGGTGATGACCCGGGCGAAGGCGACCTGCTGAGCGCCGAGGTAGCCGCCAAAGCAGAGCGAATGGTTGATGGCCCGCTGCAGGGTGGCAAGGGGAATGCCGCGACACCAGTAGGCCTCTTCAGACAAGAAGCGGTGGATCAGCGGCACGTCGAGCCGTCCCTTGTCGGCGCTGATTTCAAGCGCAAGTTCTGTGGTTTGCATCCTGGCTCCTTGCCGCGATGAAAAAAGAAAGGCCCCTCGTGGGGCCTTCCAGTCTAACCGGATTGCGACGTTCAACAACAGCGGCCCTGTGTCAGGCCAGTTTGAAGACCTGAATGATGAGTGCTGTCCAGGGGCTGGCTGTGCTGAGCCATCCCTTCCTGTCTGTGAGATGACGCCCGTCAGGCCAGTTTGAAGGCCTGGATATGGGTATCCAGGGTCTGGCTGTGGCGCTCCACCAGTTCGGAGGCCTCCTGCAGCTCGCGCAGCACCACCACGGAGCCCTCTACCACCTGCTTGACCTGCTCCAGGTTGCCGCTCATTTCCTCGGCCACCGAGCTCTGCTGCTCGGAGGCGGCGGCGATCTGGCGGTTCATGTCGGCCACCCCTTGTACCCTCTGCACTATGGTAGCGAGCTGGTCGCCGGCTTGGGTCACCTGTTCCACCCCCTTGTCGGCCTGCTGCACGCTCTGGGCCATCAGTTCGGCGGCCTGGCGGGCGTTGCCCTGCAACTGCTCGATCATCTTCTGGATCTCGACGGTGGCGGCCTGGGCCCGGTTGGCCAGTTCGCGCACCTCGGAGGCGACCACCGCGAAGCCGCGGCCGGCCTCGCCGGCGCGGGCGGCTTCGATGGCGGCGTTCAGCGCCAGCAGGTTGGTCTGCTCCGAGATGCCGCGAATGGTATCCACAACGGAGCCAATCTGCTCGACCCCCTGTTCCACCTGATTGACCACGGTGGAGGAGCGCTGAATGTTGCCGGAGAGGGTATCTATGGTGTTGACGGTGGCGGCCACGCAGCGGCTGCCCTCCTCGGCCAGCAGGCTGGTCTCGGCGGTGGCGTGGGAGGCCTGCTCCGCATGGGCGGCCACCTCGCGAATGGCGCCCACCATCTGGCTCATGGCGCTGGCCAGCTGTTCAATCTGGGTGAACTCCTCGCTGATGGCCTCGTTGGCCTCTTCCATGCAAAGGGTGACCTGGGAGGCGATGTCGTTGAGCTCCTTGCAGGCGACGCGCTGGGTGCCGAACACCTCCTTGAGGTTCTCCTGGGAGTGGGCCACCGCCTTGGCGATGTCACCGAACTCGTCACGGGACTTGAGCAGTACCCGGTGGCTCAGATCCTTGCGGGCGAAGCGCTCCAGCAGGCCCACCAGATAGTGCACCTGCTTGACCATCAGGCGCGAGCCGGTCAGCAGCAGCACCACGAACAGCAACCCCATGATGGCGGTCTCCATCAACCCGGTCCAGAGCAGGCTGTTGGCGATAGTGTCCGCCTTGTCGGGCGCGATGCCTTCGCTGAGCAGGGTGGTTTCCAGATTGCTGGCGTCGAACCAGAGCTTGACCAGCAGCAGCACAGTACTGAACACCATGAGCAGTACCACTTTGGGTACCAGCCGGATATTGCTCATTCGCCTCTCCAGCGGGTTTAACTGCATAATATTTCTCCTTTTAATGACCGGTTTTCCTTTGTCCTCAGGACTATCGGCATTATCTTCCTTTTTATTAATTCGCACCGTGCCTAAAGTGGGAAAATGTATGCGACATCACTTAACTCATCTGCGCGCCATGGATCTGCTGATGGCGTTTCTGTCGGTGATCTCGGTTTTGCTGGTCACGGCCCGCTGGTGGGGGCATGCCCAGCTCACCCCCCAGACCCTGCAGCTGTTCTATGACGTCGACAGTCTGATCTGCTACTTCTTCCTCGCCCACTTCGCCTATGGCTGGGCCCGCGCCTCCGACCGGATGGCCTTCTTCAAGGCCAACTGGTTCTATCTGCCGGGCAGCCTGCCGATGGTGGAGCAGCTGCGCTGGGCACGGCTCATTCAGCTGTGGCGGGTCTACCGGCTGCTGCGGGATCAGCCGGATCTGCTCGCCATGTTCCGTCGCGAGCGCAACGAGACCACCCTCTCCGGCATCCTGTTCCTGTTCTTCCTGCTGCTGGGGGTCGGTTCCGGGGTCATGTATCTGATCGAATCGGGCCAGCCCGGCAGCCAGATCCAGACCCCCTACGATGCCTTCTGGTGGACCCTGGTGACCCTGTCGACCGTGGGGTACGGCGATCTGGTGCCCAAGACGGAGCAAGGGCGTTTCGTCGCCAGCCTGCTGATCCTGTTCGGGGTCGGCCTGTTCGGCGCCATCAGCGGTTTCATGGCCAGCCTGTTTCTGCAGCCGGGGCGGGGGGATGGCGAGCTGGAGAAGTGGCGTCATCACCAGAGCGCGCAGCAGGATCTGTTGTTGCAGGAGCTGCGTGCCCTGCGGGACGAGGTGAAGGCACTGAAACAGAAATAGGCTGCGGCGTCCGGAATGGTCGCGTCGCGGCGCAGACAAGTTGCGAGCCAGCTCTCAGCTCGGGGGGCGCCACTTTTCTTTGCTTGTCCTTTGACCCGCAGGCGGCTTAACATTCGCCAGTCACCTAACCAAACGAAGAGAACCGATCGACCATGCGCGCCCTTCTCGGGATCCTGATCTGCTTGTGTGCCCAACAGGCACTGGCCGATACCCGTTATGTTTCAGACAACATCTTTACCTTTATTCACAATGGTCCGGGTACCCAGTACCGGATCCTTGGCAGCGTCAAGGCGGGTGAGCCGCTGGACGTCAAGGCAGTGAACAACGAAGCCGGTTTCACCCAGGTGGTGGATGGTCGTGGCCGTGAAGGCTGGATCAAGAGCAGCGAGCTGCAGGGCGAGATCAGCCTGCGCGAACGGCTGCCCCAGGTGCAAAAAGAGCTGGAAGAGGCCAAGGCCCGCCTGCTGAACCTCAACGGTGACAACGAGAAACGCTTCACCGAGAAGGATGGCAAGCTCGCCGAGCAGAGCAAGGAGATCGCCAGCCTGAAGGCTCAGCTGGCCAGCCAGAGCGAGGAGATGGGCAATCTCAAAGAGCAGAACGACGCCCTGACCCAGAGCTACGACAACCAGGAGCACGACATGCAGATGGACTGGTTCATCCGCGGTGGTGCCATGGTGGGTGGCGGCATCCTGCTCGGCATCCTGTTGCCCATGCTGCCCCGTCGTCGCAGCCGCGGCGATCGCTGGATGAACTGACAACGGCTGTCGGAAGCAGAGTGAAGGGTCGCCATGGCGACCCTTCTTTTTTGCCTTGAGAAAAATTGTATACAAAATAAGGCCATGAATTTTGTCTGGTTAGCATATGGGGCCGATATCGTGCGTCATATGAGCCAATCAGCGATCTTTGTTAATAACAGGCAACAATTTCATTTCATCTATGGGTTGATATTGTATACATTATCGGCGTTTCGGCGGCACGGCCGCCTTCGTCGATATCAGCCCTAGGGCGTACAGGAAGACCCCATATGTTCAAAGCTACCCAAGTGCTTGCCGCTGACTATGTTCCCTCCGATCTGGCCGCCCTGCGCGAAGCCATCACCCAGAACTACGTGGTGGATGAAAATGCCTATCTGGCCGAGCTGTCGGCCATGCTGCCGGGGGACGGCGCCTCGCTGGAACGGGTGACCCAGCGTGCCCGCACCCTGGTGACCAAGGTGCGCAAGGAGAGCGGCTCCGGCGACGGCATCGACGCCTTCCTGCAGGAGTACAGCCTGGATACCCAGGAGGGGATCATCCTGATGTGCCTGGCGGAGGCGCTGCTGCGCATTCCCGATGCCGAGACCGCCGATGCCCTGATCAAGGACAAGCTCTCCGGCGCCAACTGGTCGTCCCATTTTCGCAAGAGCGACTCCACCCTGGTGAACGCCTCCACCTGGGGGCTGATGCTGACCGGCAAGATCATCAAGCTGGACAAGAAGCTGGATGGCAACCCGGCCAACCTGCTGGGCCGCATGGTCAACAAGCTGGGGGAGCCGGTGGTGCGTTCCGCCATGTACGCCGCCATGAAGATCATGGGCAAGCAGTTCGTGCTGGGGCGCGACATGAAGGAAGCCCTCAAGGCGAGCCGCAAGTCCCGCGAGAAGGGTTACACCCACACCTACGACATGCTGGGGGAGTCCGCCCTGACCCTGGCCGATGCCGACAAGTATTTCGGTGACTACCAGCGCGCTATCGAGGCGGTGGGCAACGAGCGTATCAGCGACGGCGGCCCGGCCCCCTCCATCTCAATCAAGCTGTCGGCGCTCCATCCGCGCTATGACGTGGCCAACCGCGAGCGGGTGCTCGGCGAAATGTGCGAGCGGCTGGTGGGACTGGTGCGCCTCGCCCGTGACAAGGACGTGGCCATCAGCATCGATGCCGAAGAGATGGATCGCCTCGAGCTCTCCCTCGATCTGTTCGAGCAGCTCTATCGCTCCGAGGCGAACCGCGGCTGGGGCAAGCTCGGCATGGTGGTACAGGCCTACTCCAAGCGCGCCCTGCCGGTGCTCTGCTGGTTGACCGGGCTGGCCCGCGAGCAGGGGGACCTGATCCCGGTGCGGCTGGTGAAGGGCGCCTACTGGGACAGCGAGCTCAAATATGCCCAGCAGGCCGGCCTGCCCGGCTACCCGCTGTTTACCCGCAAGGCGGGCACCGACATCTCCTACCTCGCCTGCGCCCGCTACCTGCTGAGCGAGCCGACCCGCGGCTTCATCTCGCCCCAGTTTGCCACCCACAACGCCAACACCGTGGTCAGCATTCTGGAGATGGCCGGTGATCGCCAGTTCGAATTCCAGCGCTTGCACGGCATGGGGGAGGAGCTGCACAACGCCGTGCTCAGCGAATATCCCGGCCTGCACTGCCGCATCTATGCGCCGGTCGGCGCCCACAAGGATCTGCTGCCCTACCTGGTGCGTCGCCTGCTGGAGAACGGGGCCAACACCTCCTTCGTCCACAAGCTGGTGGATCCCAACACCCCGGTCGATTCCCTGGCCGAGCATCCGCTGCGCACCCTCAAGCGCTACTCCAGCCTGGCCAACGATCGCATTCCGCAGCCGGTGAATCTGTTCAGCGACCGCAAGAACTCCAGCGGCGTCAACATGAATATCGTCTCCATCCAGCGCCCCTTCTTCGCCAAGCTGAAGGAGCTGGAGAGCAAGCAGTGGCTGGCGGGCCCCATCGTCGATGGCGAGACCCTCAAGCGCAACGAGGCCCGTGTGGTGCTGAGCCCGCAGGATGTGAGCCAGCTAGTGGGCAAGATCCACTGGGCCGACGAACAGGCGGTGGAGCAGGCGCTGGCCTCGGCCCATGCCGCCTTCCCGCGCTGGCGCGAGACCCCGGTGAGCGAGCGTGTCGCCGCGCTGGAGAAACTGGCGGATCTGCTGGAAGCGAACCGCGAGCAGTTCATCTCCCTCTGTACCCGCGAGGCGGGCAAGCTGCTGCAGGATGGCATCGACGAGGTGCGCGAGGCGGTGGACTTCTGCCGTTACTACGCGGTGCAGGCCCGTGGCCTGATGGGGCAGGCCACCCTGCTGCCCGGCTACACCGGCGAGATGAACGAGCTATTCCTGCAGGGGCGTGGCGTGTTCGTCTGCATCAGCCCGTGGAACTTCCCGCTGGCGATTTTCCTGGGACAAGTCGCCGCGGCGCTGGCCACCGGCAACACCGTCATCGCCAAGCCGGCCGAGCAGACCGGTCTCATCGCCCACCTGGCGGTGACCCTGGCCCATCAGGCTGGCATTCCGGGCGACGTGCTGCAACTGCTGCCGGGTGACGGCGCCACCGTCGGCGCCAAGCTGACGGCGGATGCCCGCATCGGCGGCGTCTGCTTCACCGGCTCCACCGAGACCGCCAAGCTCATCAACATGACCCTGGCCCAGCGCGAGGGCGCCATCCTGCCGCTCATCGCCGAGACCGGCGGCCAGAACGCCATGATTGTCGACTCCACCGCCCTGCCGGAGCAGGTGGTGCGCGATGTGGTGAGCGCCGCCTTCCAGAGCGCCGGCCAGCGCTGCTCCGCCCTGCGGGTGCTCTACCTGCAGGAAGAGATCGCGCCGCGGGTGCTGGAGATCCTGACCGGTGCCCTGCAGGAGCTCAAAGTGGGCAACCCGGCCGAGCACAACACCGACGTCGGCCCGGTCATCGACGCCGAGGCCAAGGCCGGGCTGGATGCACACCTGGTGCACATGATCCCGCGTGCCCGCCTGATCGCCCAGGCGCCGATGTCGGCCGTGACCCTGGGTGGCCACTTCGTGCAACCGACCGCGCTGGAGATCGGCTCCATCCGCGAGCTGACCCGCGAGCAGTTCGGCCCCATCCTGCACGTGGTGCGCTATGCTGCCCGGGATCTGGACAAGGTGATCAGCGACATCAACGGTACCGGTTACGGTCTGACGCTGGGGATCCACAGCCGCAACGAATCCCATGCCGAGGAGCTGGCGAGCCGCATCAACGTGGGCAACGTCTACATCAACCGCAACCAGATCGGCGCCATGGTCGGGGTGCAGCCGTTCGGCGGGCAGGGCCTTTCCGGCACCGGTCCCAAGGCGGGCGGCCCCCATTACCTGAGCCGTTTCATTACCGAGAAAACCCGCACCATCAACACCACGGCGGTGGGCGGCAACGCCTCTTTGCTGGCGATGGGCGACGCCTGATCGACCGTGACCGACATCAGGCCGCCTGCGGGCGGCCTTTTTCATGGGCGTTCTCATGAGCGTTGAAAAGCCGCCATCTTGGGGTCGCCACCCGGCTTGCCGCGTCTTAATATGGTGGCCGGTTGTCGCTTTCATCCGTCACCGCCGCCCGGCCCCGGGCGCGCATCCCGACCGACGTCACAACAAAGAGTGCTGCATCTATGCCATTAACCGAACAGGCCCGCTGGTTCGTGCTGGGGGGCGATCACCTCGTCCTGCTGGATGAGCAGGGACGCATTCCACAAGGCCCCCGTGCCTGTCTGCCCAGCCACTTGCAGCATGCCGCCTTTGAGCGCTTTGACGAGTGGGACGGGCTGCCCTGCCTGCTGCTGGATCTGGGGGAGGCGGCTGACACCGAGGCCCTGACCCCCCTGCGCCAGCTGATGGTGGCCGGTGATGAAACGGGCTTTCAGCTGGCCGGCCGCGCCTGGCAGCTCGCCACCTTTCGCCGCACCCACCGTTTCTGCGGCGAGTGCGGTGCCCCCATGAGCCCGAAGGCGGGGGAGTGGGCGCAAGGGTGCCGCCATGGCCACGTCGCCTATCCGCGTATCTCCCCCTGCATCATAGTGGCGGTGCGCAAGGGGCCCGCCATCTTGCTGGCGGCCCACCGCCGTCACTATCAGGCCGAGGATCCCATGTATACCGTGCTGGCCGGCTTCGTAGAGGCGGGGGAGAACCTGGAGCAGTGCGTGGCGCGGGAGGTGTTCGAGGAGAGCGGCATCCGGGTGACCAACGTGCGTTACGTGGCGAGCCAGCCCTGGCCGTTTCCCCATAGCCTGATGATGGGCTTTACCGCCGACTACGAGAGCGGCGAGATCAAGGTGCAGGATGACGAACTGGTGGCCGCCGATTTCTTCGAGGCCGATACGCTGCCACGGCTGCCGCCCCACGGCACCATAGCGCGGCGGCTCATCGCGCTCTGCCTCGACGACCAAGCCTGAGGGAGGCAAAGAGGGGCGCTTGTTTGCGCCCCTTCACATCTTTGCACTCCAACGGCGGCGGCAGGCGTTTGAGCCGCCCCCCGCCGCGCACAAAGTGGTATCATATCCGCCATTTTATGCTGGATATGACTCAGGAACTGGGATGAAAGAGCTGAAGAACGATCGTTACCTGCGTGCCCTGCTGCGCCAGGAAGTGGACATGACCCCGGTATGGATGATGCGCCAGGCTGGCCGCTATCTGCCGGAATACAAGGCCACGCGCGCCCAGGCGGGGGATTTCATGTCCCTGTGCCGCAACGCCGAGCTGGCTTGTGAAGTCACCCTGCAGCCGCTGCGCCGCTATCCACTCGATGCCGCCATCCTCTTCTCCGACATCCTCACCGTGCCCGATGCTATGGGGCTGGGTCTCTACTTCGAGCAGGGGGAAGGCCCGCGCTTCGAGCGTCCGATCACCTCCATGGCCGATGTGCAGGCGCTGCCGGTGCCGGATCCGGAGGATGAACTCGGCTACGTGATGAATGCGGTGCGCACCATCCGCCGTGAGCTCAAGGGCGAAGTGCCGCTCATCGGCTTCTCCGGCAGCCCCTGGACCCTGGCCACCTACATGGTGGAGGGGGGCAGCTCCAAGGCGTTCACCAAGATCAAGCAGATGATGTATGCAGAGCCGCAGACCCTGCACCTGCTGCTCGACAAGCTGGCCGACAGCGTGATTAGCTATCTCAACGCCCAGATCAAGGCGGGTGCCCAGGCGGTCATGGTGTTCGATACCTGGGGCGGCGTGCTCACCCCGCGCGATTACCGCGACTTCTCCCTGCAATACATGCACAAGATTGTCGATGGCCTCATTCGCGAGCACGACGGTCGCCGTGTGCCGGTCACCCTGTTCACCAAGAACGGCGGCCAGTGGCTGGAGCAGATCGCCGCTACCGGTTGCGATGCGCTGGGTCTGGACTGGACCACCGACATCGCCGACGCCAAGCGCCGGGTCGGCGACAAGGTGGCGCTGCAGGGCAACATGGACCCCTCCATGCTCTACGCCAGCCCGGCCCGCATCCGTGAAGAGGTCGCCTCCATCCTGGCCGGCTTCGGTCACGGCAACGGCCATGTCTTCAACCTGGGTCACGGCATCCATCAGGATGTGAACCCGGAGCATGCCGGCGTGTTCGTCAACGCGGTACACGAGCTGTCCGCCCAGTACCACGGCCGCTGAGCGCCGCCGACAACACAGTGAACAACGGGGCCTGCGGGCCCCGTTTTGCTGCCTGCGGCGGGGGCTGCATCCTGACCGCCGCTCGGGTTACACTTCAACCCGGTAGCGGGCGGTCGACGGCAGGTGGGCACGGCAAGGTGCCCCCGGGCCTGACGCCCCAAGGTGATGGCTGGAGGCAGGATGAGCAACAGGTTGTTGGATTGGGGTATCGACCTTGGCGGTACCAAGTGCGAATGCGTGGTACTGGACGGGGACGAGGTGCTGCTGCGCCATCGTATTCCCACCGAGCGTGCCGGCGGTTATGACCACATGATCGGCCAGATCGCCAAACTGGTGGCAGAGTGCGCCGACAAGATCGGTCAGCGGCCGACCCTCATCGGCATGGGGACGCCGGGGGCGCGGGATCCGCAAACCGGCCTGATGAAGAACTGCAACACCACCGAGCTCAACGGCAAGCCGTTCAAGGAAGATCTGGAGCGCCGGCTCGGCGTGCCGGTGCTTATCGCCAACGACGCCAACTGCTTCGCGCTGGCGGAAACCCATCTGGGGGCGGTGCGCCAGCACCACCCTGATGCCAAGGTAGTGTTCGGCATCATCATGGGTACCGGAGTGGGCTCCGGCATCGTCATCAACGGCCGCATCCTCAACGGTCACCACGGCATCGCCGGCGAGTGGGGCCACAACGTGCTCTCACCCGACGGCCCCGAGTGCTACTGCGGCAAGCGCGGCTGCGTCGAGACCTTCATCAGCGGCCCGGCGCTGGAGGCCTGGTACGAGGCCAAGGCCAAGCGTCACCTCTCGCTGGCCAAGATAGCGGCGGCGACGGCTCACGACCACGTGGCCAAGCTCACCATCGACCGGCTGCATCTGCTGTTTGGCCAGGCGCTGGCCAACGTGGTGAACATTCTCGATCCGGATGTGATCGTCATCGGCGGCGGGGTCGGCAACGTGCAGAGCCTGTACAGTGTGGGACGGGAGACTATTTTGCCCTTCCTCTTTAATCCCCGCTTCGCCACCCCCATTATTGCTCCAGCCCTGGGGGACAGCGCCGGGGTATTCGGGGCGGCACTGCTGGCCCGCGGTGAATTTCAGGATGCCCTGCTGTCGTGAGTCAGCCATCCGCTTGTCCCTTTGTCCCAGCTAAGGACCCAGAGTTTTCATGATCAAGATTGCCATCAACGGGTACGGGCGGATCGGCCGCAACGTGCTGCGGGCCCTCTACGAGAGCGGCCGCGACAAGAACATCAAGATAGTGGCCATCAACGAGCTGGCTGCCCCCGAGGCCATGGTGCACCTGACCCGCTTCGACACCAGCCACGGTCGGTTCCACCATCCGGTGCAGCTGGCCGGCAACAGCATGCTGGTGGGGGAGGATCTCATCTCCCTGTTCGCCGAGCGGGATCCGTCGCGGTTGCCGTGGCGGGCGCTGGGGGTGGACGTGGTGCTGGACTGCACCGGGGTGTTCGGCTCGCGGGCCGATGCCGAGCTGCATCTGGCGGCGGGGGCGGGCAAGGTGTTGTTCTCCCATCCGGCCGAGGCGGACGTGGACGCCACCATCGTCTACGGGGTCAACCATCAGGTGCTGACGGGGCGCGAGCGGATCGTCTCCAACGCCTCCTGCACCACCAACTGCGTGGTCCCCGTCATCGAAACATTGCATCGAGAATTCGAGATAAATTGTGGTACTATTACGACAATTCATTCGGCCATGCATGATCAGCAAGTCATCGATGCCTACCACAGCGACTTGCGTCGAACCCGCGCTGCCAGCCAGTCCATCATCCCGGTGGATACCAAGCTGGCCAAGGGGTTGGAGCGGATCCTCCCCCACTTCGCCGGCAAGTTCGAGGCGATCGCGGTACGGGTACCGACCATCAATGTAACGGCAATGGATCTCAGTATTACTGTTCGTAAAAAAGTGACGGTTACTGACGTAAATCAAGCCCTGCAACGGGCATCCAGAGGTACATTAAGCGGTATTCTGGATTACACGGAAGAGCCACTGGTCTCCGTAGACTTTAATCATGATGCTCACTCCTGCATCATTGATGGTACCCAGACCCGGGTCAGCGATGCCAACCTCGTCAAGATGTTGATGTGGTGTGATAACGAATGGGGCTTCGCCAACCGCATGCTGGATACCACCCGGGCCATGATGGCCGCAGGCTGAGAGCTTGCACCGGGCGCAAGGTTACTGTTTTTAACATTACCTGAAAATATAGAGGACTGAATATGTCTGTTATCAAGATGACTGACCTGGATCTGGCGGGCAAACGCGTTCTGATCCGTGCTGACCTGAACGTGCCGGTAAAAGACGGCAAGGTCACCTCCGATGCACGTATCGTGGCGACTCTGCCGACCATCAAGCTGGCTCTGAAAAAGGGCGCCAAGCTGATGATCACCTCCCATCTGGGTCGTCCGACCGAAGGCGAGTACAACGAAGAATTCTCCCTGGCTCCGGTTGTCAACTATCTGAAAGACGCTCTGTCCTGCTCGGTTCGCCTGGCCAAGGATTACCTGGATGGCGTAGAAGTCGCCGAAGGTGAGCTGGTTGTGCTGGAAAACTGCCGCTTCAACAAGGGCGAGAAGAAGAACACCGAAGAGCTGGCCAAAAAATACGCCGCCCTGTGTGACGTCTTTGTAATGGATGCGTTCGGTACTGCTCACCGCGCCGAAGGCTCCACCTACGGTGTGGCCCAGTTCGCACCGGTCGCCTGTGCCGGCCCGCTGCTGGCGGGTGAACTGGAAGCCCTGGGCAAAGCCATGCTGAAGCCTGAGCGCCCGATGGTTGCCATCGTTGGCGGCTCCAAGGTCTCCACCAAGCTGACCGTACTGGAATCCCTCTCCAAGATCGCTGACCAGCTGGTGGTCGGTGGTGGCATCGCCAACACCTTCATCGCTGCTGCCGGTCACAACGTCGGCAAGTCCCTGTGCGAGCACGACCTGATCGACACCGCCAAGAAACTGGCTGCCGAAACCAATATCCCGGTGACCACCGACGTGGTTGTCGGTGCCGAGTTCTCCGAGTCCACCCCGGCCACCATCAAGTCCGTCGCTGACGTGACCGACGGCGACATGATCTTCGACATCGGCCCTGACTCTGCCAAGGCCCTGGCCGACATCATCATGAACGCCAAGACCATCCTGTGGAACGGCCCGGTCGGCGTATTCGAGTTCGACCAATTCGCTGAAGGCACCAAGGTGATCGCCGAAGCCATCGCTGCTTCTCCGGCCTTCTCCATCGCTGGTGGTGGTGACACCCTGGCTGCCATCGACAAGTTCGGCATCGCCGACAAGGTCTCCTACATCTCCACCGGCGGCGGCGCCTTCCTGGAGTTCGTGGAAGGCAAGGTACTGCCGGCTGTTGCGATTCTGGAACAGCGCGCCAAAGCCTAATTGACCCGAGACGGGGGGCAAAAGCCTCCCGTTTCGTTTATCATGTGCCCGCTGTGCCGGTTCATGATGAACCCCCCATTTTTTATTAACGGCATACGAGAACAGGACGATTAAACATGTCTAAGAAAATTTTCGACTTCGTAAAACCCGGCGTGATCACTGGTGATGACGTTCAGAAAGTGTTCGCCATCGCGAAAGAGAACGGCTTCGCTCTGCCGGCCGTCAACTGCGTCGGTACCGACTCCGTCAACGCCGTACTGGAAGCTGCCGCCAAGGTGAAAGCACCGGTTATCGTTCAGTTCTCCAACGGTGGTGCCGTGTTCACCGCCGGTAAGGGTCTGAAACTGGAAGGCCAGCAAGCTGCCATCATCGGTGCCATCTCCGGTGCCAAGCACGTTCACGCCGTTGCCGAAGCCTACGGTGTACCGGTCATCCTGCATACCGACCACGCCGCCAAGAAGCTGCTGCCGTGGATCGACGGTCTGCTGGACGCGGGCGAGAAGCACTTTGCCGAAACCGGCAAGCCGCTGTTCTCCTCCCACATGCTGGATCTGTCCGAAGAGTCTCTGGAAGAGAACATCGACATCTGCTGCGAGTACCTGACCCGCATGGCCAAGATGAACATGACTCTGGAGCTGGAACTGGGTTGCACCGGTGGCGAAGAAGACGGCGTCGACAACAGCCACATGGACCAGTCCGCCCTGTACACCCAGCCGGAAGACGTGGCCTACGCCTACGAGCGTCTGTCCAAGATCAGCCCGCGCTTCACCATCGCTGCCTCCTTCGGCAACGTACACGGTGTTTACAAGCCGGGTAACGTCAAGCTGACCCCGTCCATCCTGGATGCTTCCCAGAAGTACGTTTCCGAGAAGTTCGGTCTGCCGGCCAAGTCCCTGGACTTCGTATTCCACGGTGGTTCAGGTTCCACTCTGGAAGAGATCCGCGAGTCCATCTCCTACGGCGTGGTGAAGATGAACATTGACACCGACACCCAGTGGGCGACCTGGGAAGGCATTCTGGGCTTCTACAAGAAGAACGAAGCCTACCTGCAAGGTCAGCTGGGCAACCCGGAAGGCGCTGACAAGCCGAACAAGAAGTTCTACGATCCGCGTGTATGGCTGCGTGCTGGCCAGACTACCATGATCGCTCGTCTGGAGAAGGCGTTCTCCGACCTGAACGCCATCGACGTACTGTAATTCGTTACGGTAGTTTGATTGCATGAAAAGGCGCCCTGCGGGGCGCCTTTTGCATTGCAGCATGGCGGGGTCGCCAGCGGACGTGAACAAGGTGCCTTTCGAGGCACCTTTTGCATTTCTGTGATCCCTGCGGGCTGGATTGGCGGCGGGTGGCTGAGTATTATCGATGACAGGCCGTTTATTTTAGTAAACGCAACGCTATCAAGGCAGGATGCTGAGCATGCAGGCAGGAAAGCACTACCCCCATCAGGAGCACGTGGCCTCCTATTACGCGGCCACCCGCAACGACAATCAGCAGTGGCCTGAGCTCAGTGGCGAACTGAATGCCGAGGTCTGCATCATCGGCGGCGGTTTCAGCGGTCTCAACACCGCCATCAATCTGGCCGAAGCCGGTTACAAGGTGGTGTTGCTGGAGGCCAACCGCATCGGCTGGGGCGCCTCCGGGCGCAACGGCGGTCAGCTCATTCGCGGTATCGGTCACGACACCAGCCAGTTCGCCCGCTGGATTGGTGCAGAGGGCGTGCGCGAGCTGGATCTGATGGGGCTGGAGGCGGTCGAGCTGGTGCGCGAGCGGATCGAGCGCTTCAACATCGATTGCGACCTGCGCTGGGGCTACTGCGATCTCGCCACCCGTCAGCGCCATCTGGCCGGGTTTGCAGAGGAGGCGGCGCATCTGGCGAGTCTCGGCTACCGGCATGAGGTGAAGCTGGTGGCACGGGAGGATATTCACAGTGTGGTGGGGTCGGATCGCTACATCGGCGGCATGATCGACATGGGCTCCGGCCACCTGCACCCCCTCAACCTGGCGTTGGGTGAGGCGCGCGCGGCGGCCAGCCTGGGAGTGGCTCTGTTTGAGCAGTCCAGAGTGGTGCACATCGACTATGGCGATCGGCTGCAGGTCACCACGGCCCACGGCCGGGTCAGCGCCGACTACCTGGTGATCGGCTGCAACGCTTATCTCAACGACCTCAACCCCGAGCTGGGGGGCAAGGTGCTGCCGGCGGGCTCCTACATCCTCGCCACCGAGGTGCTGGAGAAGCGGCTGCGCCAGCGCCTGCTGCCGCAGAACATGGCGGTGTGCGATCAGAACGTGGCGCTCGACTACTACCGCCTCTCCGCCGACGGCCGGCTGCTGTTTGGCGGCGCCTGCAACTACTCAGGAAGGGATCCTCGCGACATCAAGGCCTTCATGCTGCCCAAGCTGCTGCGGGTGTTTCCCGAGCTGGCGGATATCGCCATCGAATTTCAGTGGGGAGGCATGATAGGCATCGGGGCCAACCGGCTGCCCCAGATCGGCCGTCTGCCGGAGCAGCCCAACGTCTTCTACGCCCAGGCCTATTCCGGCCACGGGCTCAATGCCACGCACATGGCGGGCAAGCTGGTGGCGGAGGCGATCAAGGGGGAGAGCCGGGGTTTCGATCTGTTCGGCAGCGTGCCCCACATGACCTTCCCCGGCGGCCCGGCGCTGCGCTCGCCCCTGCTGGCGCTTGGCATGCTCTGGTACCGCTTCAAGGATTTGTTCTAATAAGGGGAGCAGGGTCGGTACGCCAGCTGGCTTGATCCTGCAGCTTCTTGCAGTAATAGAGAGGGCAGTCAAACAATCAGCGTCCGCCCATCCCGCGTGTTGAATGGGCTGCACGTCGGATAGCAAGAGGATAGGGTGGATACCCAGGCCTGAGTCAGCCTGGGTATTCTGGTCGGTTGCGTGTCAGTGTGCGGGCTCGGCCAGACGCCAGCCCTGCTCGGTTTTCATCATCCACACTTCGGCCTGCTGCGGCAGCACCTGGCCCGCCTCGAACTCGCCGTATTTGCGTTCCAGCTCCATCAGCCCCATCTCCTGCTGGAAGGGGCCGACCCTGTCATAGACCAGATCCTCGTCGTGCAGCACCTGCAGCTGTTCGATCCCCTGCTTGAAGTGGAGCTGGTAGCTCACCTTGACCAGATAGACCCCCTCCATGCGCTCTTCCTTATCGAGGATGGCGAAGTCACTGATCTCGAACAGATTGGCGTCGGTGTCTGCCTGCAACTTGGCGGTGACCTGGGTCCGGATTGCCTCTTCACCTGGACCTGCGTAACAGCCATATAGCCAGAGGGCCAGCAGGGGGATGAACCACTTTTTCATCAAAACTCCGGACGAACGAGACGGGAAAGCGCAAATATTGCCACGCTGTCGATCATATACAAGGGATTGCCGGAAAAATGGCGGTCAAACCGGGGGCCCGCACGGTTGCACGGGCCACCCGGCCTCAGCGCAGCTTGTCCAGCTGGCCGAGAAACTCGGCGGGCCCCATAAAGCCGGTGACCCGCTGGCCACTCACCTCGTTGCCAGCGCGGTCGAAGAAGATCAGGGTCGGCAGCCCCAGCACGTTGAGGCCGTTGAGCAGTTCCACATCGGCATCGTCGTTGGCGGTGACGTCCGCCTGCAGCAGCACCATCTGGCCGAACCGCTCGCGCACGGCGGGGTCGCTGAAGGTCTTGTGTTCGAACTCCTTGCAGGCCACACACCAGTCGGCATAGAGATCGAGCAGCACCGGCTTGCCACGGGCGGCGGCCAGCTGGGTCTTGAGATCGTCCAGCGTCTTGATGCGAATGAAGGCCGGTGCCTCGGCCTGAGCGGCTGCGCTGACACCCTGGGGTGGCAGCAGCAGATCCTTGCCCACCACCACGGCGCTGATCATGGCCAACAGCAGCACGAAGCCGCGCAGGCTGCGCCCCACCGAATGGCCCTGATGTTGGTTGTGATGATAGAGGTAGCCGCACAGCAGCAGCCCCCAGCCGAGCCAGGCCAGGGTGGTGACCTGATCGCTCCAGAGCCTCGAGAGCAGCAGGATGGGCACCGCCAGCAGTGCAAACCCGAACAACTGCTTGATCACGTCCATCCAGGCGCCCGCCTTGGGCAGCAGCTTGCCGCCCGAGGTACCGAGCAGCAGCAGCGGCAGCCCCATGCCGAGCGACAGGGCATAGAGAGCCGCACCGCCGAGCCAGAGATCGCCGCTCTGGGCCACGTAGATGAGGGCGCCGGAGAGCGGGGCCGTGGTGCAGGGAGAGCAGACCAGGCCGGAGATCATCCCCATGATGCCGACTCCGAGCACGGAGCCGCCCTGCTGGCGGTTGGAGAGGCCTGACAGCCGGGTCTGCAGGTTGCTCGGCAGCTGCAGGGTGTAGAGCCCGAACATGGAGAGGGCCAGCAGCACGAACATCACCGAGAGGCCGATCAGCACGTAGGGATGCTGGAGGGCTGCCTGGAATTTCAAGCCTGCCGACGCCACCACCAACCCGAGCAGGGTGTAGGTGACCGCCATCCCCTGCACGTAGACGAAGGAGAGCAGGAAGGCGCGACGGGTGGAGAGATGATGGCCGGCCCCGGCGATGATCCCGGTCAGGATGGGATACATGGGGAAGACGCAGGGGGTGAAGGCGAGGCCGAGCCCGAGTGCGAAGAAGGCGGCGACGCTGAGCCAGAAGCCCTGGCTGCCGAGGGCCGCCGCCAGCTGATCCTGCTGGCTGCTGGCCGGTGTGGGCTGGTCAGGCTGCTCGCTCTGCTGGGCGGTGAGCGGCTGGATGCTGATCAGCTTGTCGGTGGGGGGATAGCAGAGGCCGTCGGTACAGCCCTGATAGCTGATCTTGAGGCTGGCCTGCTGGCCGGCCTCGGTCAGGGTGACGGGGATCTGCACCTCCCGGTAATAGACCTGGGTCTTGCCGAAGAAGTCATCTTCATGCTCGGTGCCGGCGGGCAGCACCGGCTCCTCGAAGGCGAGGTTTTCCCCCTTGAAGCGGAAGCTGTGGCGATAGAGGTAGTAGTCGTCGGCGATGCGTAGGCGCAGCAGCAGCCGATTGCCCTGCTGTTCGCTCTCGAGGATGAACGCCTCGTCCACTTTCAGAAATTTGGGCTGGGCGCTGGCCTCGATGCCGAGGGCGCTCAGCAGATCCGTGCTGCTGGCGCGGGCCGGCAGTGAGCCCAGGCCGGCCAGCAGGGCACAGAGCAACAACAGGGGAAAGAGCAGGCGAGACGGAGTCATGAGGTTTCCTGTTTTATCCAATCGAGATAGGGCTGGTGGCCCTGGCTTGTGGGCAGCGCCAGGATCTCCGGCACCTCATAGGGGTGATGAGCAAGAATGCACTGGCGCAGCGGCTCGAACAGGGCGGCGTGCGACTTGATGATGAGCTGGATCTCCGTGGCCCGTTCGATCTGGCCCTGCCAGCGATAGACGGAGGTGAGGCCGGGCAGCTGGTTGATGCAGGCCGCCAGCCGCTGGTTCAGCAGTTGTGCGCAGATGAGGTCGGCACTGGCCTCATCCGGGCAGGTGCAAAGCACCAGAATGGTGTCGGTCATGGTGAAATATCTCGTCCGATCGGGGCGGCTCGGCGCCCGTAAACCAGTGGCTACTATACCTAGCGACGGGTCAAATAGCATCTGGCGCACTTTGCGGCTGCGACATGAAAATAAGTGGGGGGCATGAGATAGACGCTGTCAGAGCGACAAGGCAGAATGAGCGGGCTTGTTCCCATTCGACGTAAGGAAATGTATGACCCAACAGAATGAGCAGCAGAGAAACCGCATGTTGAGCCTGTTGCGCGAAGGTGAGCGCCGTATGTTGGTGCAACTGGCCGGTCTGCTGCGTACCAGTGCCGATGAAATCAATGCCGAGCTGGAAAAAGAGGAGCTGCTGGATACCCTCGAGCAACCGGTCACGGTGGAGTATCTCAACGGCGTGGTGCAGCACCATCTGTTCGAGCGCCTGCACAAGGGCGACATGGTCGCGGCCCAGCGACTGCTGACCCAGTACCAGAGTGACCTTGAGGCCATGCTGATGCAGGAGTCGGCCGAGGCAGAGGCCCCGACCGAAGAGCTGAAGGCACAAGCCTGAACGCCGCGGCAGGCCCGCCGGGCTTGTCCTCCCCCAGCACCATCATGCCACTTGCATGATGGTGCCTCGTTTTTCCTGCCGTTTTTTGCCGTGCTTCAACCCAGTGCGTTCTGCTGCAACTGACCCGGGATTGGGTACACCTTGTCGTAGCTCCAGTTGTAGATGAAGGCGTAGACCAGGTAGAACAGCACGAAGCCCAGATCCAGTACCAGCGCCTCCATCATGCTGATGTCGAGCCACCAGGACATCACAGGCAGGGCGACGAACAGCAGGCCCCCCTCGAAACCGAAAGTATGTGCTACCCGCTGCCACAGGCTCTTGTGGGTATGCCCCTGATACTTGAGCAGCAGCTTGTCGACCCCGATGTTGTAGACATAGTTCCAGACGGTGGCGAGCACCGAGAAGAACAGGGCCAGGGGCCCCATGTGGTTGAGTCCGACGCCGGTCACCCAGCTGGCCAGAGGGGCGGCGATGAGCAGGCCAATCAATTCGAAGCCAATGGCGTGGCGCAGGCGGTCACGTGTGTTGCGCATAGTCAGTCTCTCTATCTATCTGAGTGTCGATGGCGTTCAATTTATCGCTATTTTCTGATAGGTTCACGTTGGTATGTATCGCTAAAATAGATACAGCTATCATCCGACCTGACCGGAGCACTGCATGAACCCTTCACTGGAACAACTCAAGACGCTGCTGGTCGCCGCACAGGCGGGCTCCTTCTCGGCGGCGGCGCGTCAGCTGGGCAAGGCGCAGTCGGTGGTGAGCACCGCCATCGCCAATCTGGAGATAGATCTGGGGCTCGAGCTGTTCGACCGCAGCGGCCGCTACCCGGTGCTGACCGAGGCGGGCACCCGCATCAGCCAGGAGGCCAGCATACTGCTGGCTCAGAGCGAGCGACTGCAGGCAATCGCCGGCGAGCTGGCCACCGGTGTCGAATCGCGTCTGACCCTGGCCATTGACGATGATTCCCACCTGCCCTGGCTCGGCTCCCTGCTGGAGGAATTTGCCACCCGCTACCCGACGGTGGAGCTGGAGCTGTTGTTTCCCTTGATGGAGGATGTGACCGAGTTGCTCAAGAGCGGCCGTGCCCAGCTCGGCATCAGTTACCAGCAGGTCGCTCTCCAGCGGGGGATCGTCACCCGTACTCTGGGGAAAGTGGTCATGCCGCTGGTGGTCTCCCCCGAACATCCGCTTGCTCACAGAGGGCTGGTACAGGAAGTCGATTTGCAGGGCGCGCGCCAGCTGGTTGCCACCGGGCGACGGGAGGGGCCCGAGCGCCAGCGTTTTCGCATTGCCTCTCAGGTGTGGTGGGTCGAGGGGGATCTGGGGGTACTGGAACTGGTCAAGCGCGGGTTGGGATGGGGCGTGGTGCCCGATTTTCTGTTGCACCGGCCGCTGGCCCGGGGCGAGGTAGTGGTGCTCAAGCCGGACTTCATTACCCAGCCGGAGCTGGCACTGGAGCTGCAGTGGCATCGCGCCCGCCCGCTCGGGCAGGCGGGGCGCTGGTTGAAGGAGGCCCTGCTGGCGCGGGCGCGCTAGCAGGGCTCTTCGCTTACTCGGTCAGCTGATAGGGGAGGGGCTGCAGGCTCAGGCTTGAGCCCTCCTCCTGCTTGAGCCGGAAACGGGCGTCGGCCTCGGTGTCCTTGGGCAGCACGGCGGTGAGCCACAGCTCGCCATCCTGCTGCCAGGCGTTGAGCACCATGCCGCTACGGCGCCAGTTGTCACCGAGCTGGATCTCCAGGGTGTCACCGCTGGCAACCGGCGTTGCGGCAGTGCCGCTCAGCACGAACAGGGCGCGGTTGTTGGCACCACGATACTTGGCGCGGGCCACCGTCTCCTGCCCCATGTAGCAGCCCTTGGTGAAGCTGATGCCATCGAGCGCCTGCAAGTTGAGCATCTGGGGAATGTACTCACCCTGATGAACTGCCTCGAGATGGGGGATGCCGGCCTTGATCTCCAGTCCCCACCAGAGCGACTCGGGGCCGCTGGGCAGAGTCAGCGCCAGCGGCTGTTCGCTGACCAGCAGCCAGCGATCGGCCTCGACCCGCACCGCCATGCCACCCTCGATGAGACCGCTCTGCTGCAGGCCGTATTGCCCTGCGATCCAGCCATCGGTCCCCTGACCGGCCACGCCGACCGCCTGACCATGATTTTCGCTGATCTCGACCTTGGCAAAGATCGCGAACTTCTTGAGCTCGGGCAGCTGGCGTGCCAGCACTGACGGCTTGGTCAGCAACAGCAGGCGATCGCTCAGGCAGAGCAGGCGAAAATCGCTCCACAGCTTGCCCTTGGGATCACAGTGGCCGCCCAAGGTGTGCTGGCCCGGCTGCAGGGCGTTGACGTCACAGGTGACCTGGCCCTGCAGGTATTTGGCGCGATCCTGGCCGCTCAGGCTGGTGATGGCCAGATCGGTCAGAGGGAACAGGGTTGGCTCGGCGGGAAGGGTTGGCAGGCTCACGATGGCATTCCAGAGACAGAAAGTATGTGACCTGCATGGTAAAGACGTAAGGAATGTTTGTCAGCCGGAAAATCCAGCTGTTACCATCGCCGGGTCTTTGTAAGGAGAGTTCCATGTTGAGCCCAATTGAAAAATCCCGCCTGAAGTGGGCCTGCCGCCGTGGCATGCTCGAGCTGGATGTGATCTTTATGCCTTTCTTCGAACACGAGTTCGACGGTCTGAGCGAGGCGGAGCAGCAAACCTTCATCCGCCTGCTGGAGTGCGAGGATCCGGAGCTGTTCCGCTGGAGCATGGGCCACGGCGTGCCGGAAGACCCCGCATTTGCCGCCATGATCCCGCTGATCCTGGAGCGCAATCAGGCCCGCCACGATCGCCAGCGCTGATCTGCCCGTACGGGTGTCGATGCCCGTCACCGTCTCCAGGCAGCAGCGCCTGCTGCTGTTGTCGCTGTTTCTGCTGATCCTGTGGCCGCTGGCCGCCCTGATCCACGGCTGGCAGTGGGCCCTGTTGCTGCCCTGCTGGGGGCTGGGGCTATGGCGCGCCTGGCTAGGTGCAAGCCGGATGAGCGGTGTGCTGGAGTGGGATGGGCTGTGGCTCACCTGGCAGGGCCATCGTTATCAGCTGGGGACAGGCAGCCGCATTTGGCCCGGGGTACTCTGGCTGCAACTGGTCGCGACGGAGCGTCCCGCCATCCGGCTCTGGCTGTTCAGCGATGCGCTGACGCCAGCCCACTACCGCACGTTGGCTCGCGCCATCCACTTTTCTCAGCCGACCCGCTAGTCTCTCTTCCCCATAAAACAGATGACCCCGCCGGAGCGAGGTCATCTGGGGGGGAGGATCGATTAATCCCTATCCATCGTCAGCAATGCTGGTTCATGACGGACAGGATCAATCCTTGTCCGGCGTCAGCACGGTCGGCTTGGGGTCCGGCTGCATGTCCGGGTAGTCCGGGTTGCAGCGGTGCAGGCCGCGGGACCCTCTGGCTCATTGCGAAGCGAAAGGATTAGTCCCGCTCCGGCGTCAGCACGGTTGGCTTGGAGTCCGGCTGCATGTCCGGGTAGTCCAGGTTGTAGTGCAGGCCTCGGGACTCCTTGCGCTGCAGGGCGCAGTTGACGATGAGTTCGGCGACCTGCAGCAGGTTGCGCAGCTCCAGCAAGTTGTTGGAGACCCGGAAGTGGGCGTAGTACTCCTGCACCTCCTGCTTGAGCAGGTCGATGCGGCGCTTGGCCCGGGCCAGGCGTTTGTTGGTACGCACTATCCCCACATAGTCCCACATCATCAGCCGCAGCTCGTGCCAGTTGTGCTGGATCACCACCAGTTCGTCCGAATCTTCCACCTTGCTTTCGTCCCACACCGGCAGACGGGGCGGCTCCACGCTCATCGGTAGCTTGGCCAGGATGTCGGCCCCCGCCTGATGGGCATAGACCACGCATTCGAGCAGGGAGTTGGAGGCCATCCGGTTGGCGCCGTGCAGCCCGGTGTAGGTCACCTCGCCGATGGCGTAGAGGCCGGGGATGTCGGTCTGGCCGTTGTTGTCGATCATCACGCCGCCACAGGTGTAGTGGGCGGCAGGGACGATGGGCATCGCCTCCTTGGTGATGTCGATGCCGACCGCGAGGCAGCGTTCATGAATGGTCGGGAAGTGCTTGATGATGAAGTCGGCCGGCTTGTGGCTGATGTCCAGATACATGCAGTCGGCGCCGAGCCGCTTCATCTCGTGGTCGATGGCGCGGGCGACGATGTCCCGTGGTGCCAGCTCGGCCCGCTCGTCAAACTCCGGCATGAAGCGGCTGCCGTCGGGACGGCGCAGGTAGGCCCCCTCGCCGCGCAGGGCTTCGGTCAGCAGGAAGTTGGGGTCATCGGGGTGGAACAGGCTGGTGGGGTGGAACTGGTTGAACTCCAGGTTCGCCACCCGGCAGCCGGCGCGCCACGCCATGGCGATGCCGTCACCGGAGCTGACGTCCGGGTTGGAGGTGTACTGGTACACCTTGGAGGCACCGCCGGTGGCCAGCGCCACGAAGCGGGCACGGATCACTTCGACCTGCTCGGCGTTGCGGTTCCAGACATAGGCGCCCAGCACCCGGTTGCCCGGCAGACCCAGCTTGCGGGTGGTGATGAGGTCGACCGCGTTGAAGCGCTCCATCAGCTGGATGTTGGGGTGAGCGCGCACCTGATCGATCAGGGTGAGCTGTACCGCCTTGCCGGTGGCATCCGCCGCGTGGAAGATGCGGCGATGGCTGTGGCCCCCTTCCCGGGTCAGGTGATAGTGGGATTCGCCCTCGGCGTCCTCCTCCTGATCGAAGGGGACCCCCTGTTTGATCAGCCACTGGATGGACTCGCGGGCGTTGCGGGCGGTGAACTCCACCACGGCCGGGTCACACAACCCGGCCCCGGCGTTGAGCGTGTCGCTCACGTGGGATTCGATGCTGTCGGTCTCGTCGAACACGGCAGCGATGCCTCCTTGCGCATAGAAAGTGGCCCCTTCACTGATGGGCCCCTTGCTCAGAACCAGGACTTTGGCCTGGTCTGCCAATCGCAACGCGAGAGACAAACCGGCGGCACCGCTGCCAATGATCAGTACGTCGCAAAGGTATTCAACACTTGCTTTCATAAGTATCATTGGCCTGGATTAAGAACTGGCACCATGGTAGCCCAAGCGAGGGTGGTGATGCAGCCTGCGTCACATTTTTTTCAATGCAAGCGAACTTTCCCTGATTCCTCCTGTCTGAACTTGTGCGCTTAGGAAGGGCCGGAAAAGAAAAACGATAACCTGATGGGGGTTTTACGGCTCTGATGAGCGACCAGAATCTACTGGACGAACAGCTGGTTGAACGGGTCCAGCGTGGCGATAAAAATGCATTCAACCTGTTGGTAAAAAAATACCAGCACAAGGTGGTCAACCTGGTGGCCAGGTATGTCAACAACCCGGGCGATGTACCGGATGTGGCGCAGGAGGCATTCATCAAGGCCTACCGTGCGCTGCCGACATTCCGTGGCGAGAGCGCGTTTTACACCTGGTTGTACCGGATCGCCGTGAACACGGCCAAAAATTATCTGACCTCTCAAGGGCGCAGGCCGCCCAGCAGTGACGTAGAGGCGGAAGAGGCAGAATACTATGGCGGTGGCGAAGCCTTGCAAGAGGTGGCTACCCCGGAAAACCTGACGCTGACCGACGAGATCAAGCGCACCGTGTTTTCTGCCATAGAAGCTTTGCCGGAAGACTTGAGGACAGCTATCACCCTTCGCGAACTGGAAGGGCTGAGCTACGAAGAGATTGCCGAAATCATGGATTGTCCGGTGGGTACGGTGAGATCCCGCATCTTCCGGGCGAGGGAAGCAATCGATAAAAAGCTGCAACCTCTGATCGAGAATTAACTGGGGAAAGACAGGTTAACTTATGGCAACTAAAGAGCAACTCTCGGCCCTGATGGACGGTGACTTGAGCGATGTTGAGGTTCTGAACGAGCTGGGAACGGATCCGGCTCTGCAAGACACCTGGTCTCGTTACCACCTGATTGGTGATGCCATGCGGGGGGACCTGCCGGTCAATCTGCAACTGGATCTGAGCGGCAGCATCATGGCTGCGCTGGAAGATGAACCCACCATCCTGGCGCCCAAACCGGTGGAGAGCAAACCTGCTGCACCGCAGCAGGGGACCGCCAAGGTCGTGCCGTTTCTGCGCCGTGCCGGCCAGCAGGTGGGGCAATACGCCATCGCCGCCTCGGTCGCTGCCGCCGTCATCTTCGGGGTGCAGCAGTATCAGGGGCAGGATGGTCTGCCGACCAATCCGGTACTCAACACTATCCCCGTTGGTGGCAGTGCCTCACCGGTGAGCGTGCACTACCCGCAGGATGGCAACCGGGCCACTGCCCGTCAGCAAGGGCTGAGCGAGCAGCAGATGCAGGAGCAGCGCGAGCGCATCAATGCTTTCCTGCGTGACCACCAGTTGCAACAGCGTCTGCTGCAAGACAAGCAGATTCAGGAATAACGGATTTAGGGATCAGAACGTGCGCCAGTCCAGCCGTATTTTGCTGGCCTCTCTCCTGCTGATCAGTGCCAAGGCCTCGGCCGACGACAAGTCGGCCGAGGCCTTGTTGCAGCAGATGCAGAGTGCCGTCTCGCAACAGAATTTTGAATTGTCCATGGTCAAGGCCCGGCAGGGGCGCCTCGAACCCATCCGCTTCAGCCATGGCGTGATCGATGGCAAGGAGGTGGCTCACCTCAGCTATCTCGATGGCAAGACCATCGAGTATCTGCAGCGCCAGGATGAGTACACCTTCTTCGAAAATACCCACGAACCCTACACTCTCAAGGGAGCCCGCTTCCCCGGTGTGTGGGCGAGCCTAGTCAGGATGCCGCTGCCACGGGTGCTGGAGAGCTATGACCCCGTGCTGGCCGGTCGCAGCCGGGCGGCCGGGTTGGTAGCACAGGTCGTGCGGCTGGTACCCAAAGAGGCCGACAAGTATGGCTTCGTGCTCTGGATCGACGAGCAGAGCCACCTGCTGGTGCGGGTGGACATGGTGGATCGGGAGGGCAATCTGGTGGAACAGGTGCTGGGAGTGGATCTGGACAGGCTGCCAGCCCCGGCGCCCTGGCTGGTGAAGCTGGCTGGCAGCAAGCTGCCCCAGGCTCTGGCACTGGAAGACGCCTACCCGGCGCCGCAGCAGCAGCTGAACTGGCACCTGACCTGGTTGCCGGAGGGGTTCAAGGTGCTCTCGCGGGATCGGCATCAGCTGGTGACCACCAGCCTGCCGGTGGATTACATGATGCTCTCCGACGGGCTGGTGGATCTCTCGGTCTACGTTGCCCGGGTCGACCCCAAGCAGGCGGTGCGCCAGCAGTTGATCCGCCAGGGGGCTACTTCGCTGGTGAGCTATGTCAACGACGTGGGGGTCGAGATCACTGTGGTGGGGGAAGTGCCGGCCGACACTGCGAAACGCATCGCCGAGTCGGTGCAACCGCTGGCCCGCAACGAGACCGTCCAGTAGTCGCCGATGCACTGTTGCTTGCCCAATCCGGGCAGTCATGTTCAGATTGGGTCAATCTCTGTCTAGTTAATGTGGAACCGTCTTGTGAGTGGAATGAGCGAAGAGCTGGCAACCGTAGTGGCCATTGATGGACAACATGCCTGGGTGGAGTGCGAACGGCGCTCCGCCTGCAGCGGTTGTCATCAACAGTCCAACTGCGGCACCGGCACGGTAGCCAAGGCGTTTCCGTTGCAGGCGCAGCGGCTGCGGGTGGCGCTCACCATCGAGGTGAGCGTCGGTCAGCAAGTAAGGCTCGGCATCCCCCAGGCGAGCATTCTGCAGGGGGCCGCGCTGGTCTACGTGCTGCCGCTGTTCTGCCTGCTGGCGGGAGCCCTGCTGGGGCAACTCTGGCTGGCTCCCTTGCTGTCGGCCGGGGAAGGGGTCACCATCCTCAGCTGCCTGCTGGGCGGCCTTATCGGATTTTCACTGGTTCGTTACTTTTCCAACCGGCTCGATCAGGGGGCTTATGGTCCCCGCATGCTGGGTGTGGTCCTGCCCACCCGCCACCTCTCCTGACACTGTCCAGGCCTGTATTTCTGGTGCTTCGTCGACTAAAGATTGGCCGTCGACCGGGTTATCCAGTAAAATCCTGCCTCCATATCCGGCCCTAACCTAATTTTGAGTGATTCTTGCTCGATGAAACACATTCGTAACTTTTCGATTATTGCGCACATCGACCACGGTAAATCGACCCTGTCGGACCGTCTGATCCAGACTTGTGGCGGCCTGTCCGACCGCGAGATGCAGGCTCAGGTGCTTGACTCCATGGACCTGGAGCGCGAGCGCGGCATTACCATCAAAGCACAGAGTGTGACCCTGAACTACCAGGCACAAGACGGTAACACCTACCAGCTGAACTTTATCGACACCCCTGGCCACGTGGATTTCTCCTACGAGGTCTCCCGCTCGTTGGCGGCCTGTGAAGGGGCGCTGCTGGTGGTGGATGCCGGCCAGGGGGTTGAGGCACAGACTCTGGCCAACTGCTATACCGCCATGGAAATGGATCTGGAAGTGGTGCCAGTGCTGAACAAGATCGACCTGCCGGCCGCCGAGCCGGAGCGGGTTGCCGAAGAGATCGAAGACATCGTCGGCATCGACGCGGTCGATGCGGTGCGCTGCTCCGCCAAGACCGGCCTGGGTGTTGACCTGGTGCTGGAAGAGATCGTGGCCCGGATCCCGGCGCCGGAAGGTGATCCGGATGCGCCGCTGCAGGCGCTGATCATCGACTCCTGGTTCGACTCCTATCTGGGCGTCGTGTCGCTGGTGCGGATCAAGAACGGCTCGCTGAAGAAGAATGACAAGATCAAGGTGATGAGCACCGGTCAGGTGTGGGGTGTCGATCGTATCGGTATCTTCACGCCCAAGCAGGTGGACACCATGGGGCTGGGTTGTGGCGAGGTAGGTTGGGTTGTCTGCGGTATCAAGGACATCCACGGCGCGCCGGTGGGTGATACCCTGACCCAGGCCAAGAACGGTGCCGAGAAGGCGCTGGCTGGCTTCAAGAAGGTGAAGCCGCAGGTGTATGCGGGCCTGTTCCCCATCTCCAGCGATGACTACGAGTCGTTCCGCGACGCCCTCGACAAGCTCTCCCTGAACGATGCTTCCCTGTTCTTCGAACCGGAGAGCTCCACCGCGCTGGGCTTCGGCTTCCGTTGCGGCTTCCTCGGCATGCTGCACATGGAGATCATCCAGGAGCGGCTGGAGCGTGAATACGATCTGGATCTCATCACCACGGCGCCGACCGTGGTCTACGAGATCGAGCTGACCGACGGTACCACCATCCACATCGACAGCCCGGCCCAGATGCCCGCCATCACCAGCATCAAGGAGATGCGCGAGCCGATCGCCGAGTGTCACATCCTGCTGCCGCAGGAGTACATGGGCAACGTGATCACCCTCTGTATCGAGAAGCGCGGCGTGCAGACCAACATGGTCTACCACGGCAAGCAGGTGGCGCTGACCTACGAGATCCCGATGGCGGAAGTGGTGCTCGACTTCTTCGACCGCCTGAAGTCCACCAGCCGCGGCTATGCCTCGCTGGACTACGGCTTCAAGCGCTTCGAGACCTCCGACATGGTCCGTCTGGACATCATGATCAACGGTGAGCGGGTCGACGCCCTGGCCATCATCACCCACAAGGAGAACGCCCAGTACCGCGGTCGCCAGGTGGTGGAGAAGATGCGTGAGCTGATCCCGCGCCAGATGTTCGATATCGCCATCCAGGCTGCCATCGGCAACCAGATCATCGCTCGCAGTACCGTCAAGGCCCTGCGCAAGGACGTGACCGCCAAGTGTTACGGTGGTGACGTGAGCCGGAAGAAGAAGCTGCTGAACAAGCAGAAAGAAGGTAAGAAGCGGATGAAGTCTCTGGGCCGTGTCGACGTGCCGCAGGAAGCTTTCCTCGCAATTCTCCACGTCGGAAAGGACTAATAGATGGCAAGCACGTTTTCCCTGATCCTGGTGGTGGTCTGCGCGATCACCGGTGTTATCTGGTGTCTGGACAAGATGATCTGGTCCAAGCAGCGGGCCGCCAAGATTGCCGTGGCCCGTGCCCACGGCGGCGCCCATCTGGACGAGAAAACCCTGGCCAAGGTGGCGCCGGTGCCGGTCTGGATCGAACAGACCGCCGGGGTATTCCCGGTCATCACGCTCGTGCTGATCCTGCGTTCGTTCATCTTTGAACCGTTCCAGATCCCGTCGGGCTCCATGATGCCCACCCTGCTGGTGGGCGACTTCATCCTGGTGGAGAAGTTTGCCTATGGCCTCAAGGATCCGGTGACCAACACCAAGTTCCTCGAGACCGGTGAGCCCAAGCGCGGCGACGTGGTGGTGTTCAAGTATCCGCTGGATACCCGGGTGGACTACATCAAGCGGGTGGTCGGCATGCCGGGGGATCGGGTCATCTATCGCAACAAGGAACTGATGATCCGGCCCAAGTGCGATGAGCAGGAAGGGAAAACGTGCCCGGGCTTCCAGAAGCTCGACGTCAAGTTTGAACAAAGGGGTGAATTTACCCAGATGGGGATCCCGCTTGACCGCTATACCGAGCAGCTGGGCGAGGTGTCTCACGAGACCCTGCGCAACCCGCTGATGCCCGATATGGTCGGCCGTTACTACCGCCAGCCCGGCACCTACCCAGACGAATGGGTGGTGCCGGAAGGCCAGTACTTCGTGATGGGTGACAACCGTGACAACAGTACCGACAGTCGTTTCTGGGGCTTCGTGCCCGAGCAGAACCTGGTCGGCAAGGCGGTCGCTATCTGGATAAGTTTTGAATTCGAGCGCGAAGAAGGCTCCCTGCTGCCAAGCTGGGTACCGACAGGGGTGCGCTTCAACCGCATTGGCGGAATCAAGTAAATGAATATCAAGATGAACAGACTGCAGTCCCGTCTCGGGCATGTCTTTCAGGATCAAGAACTGCTGACCCGGGCGCTGACTCACCGCAGCGCCGGTTCCCGTCACAACGAGCGACTGGAATTCCTGGGTGACTCCATTTTGAGTCTGGTGATTGCCGATGATCTCTTCCACCGCTTCCCGCAGGCGGCGGAAGGGGATCTCAGCCGGATGCGCGCCACTCTGGTACGCGAGAAGACCCTGGCCGAACTGGGCCGGGAGTTCGACCTCGGGGATCACCTGATCCTGGGGCCGGGCGAGCTGAAAAGCGGCGGTTTTCGCCGTGAATCCATTCTGGCCGACACGGTCGAGGCGGTGATCGGTGCCGTCTATCTGGATACCAATCTTGAGACGGTACGGACACTGCTGCTGGGCTGGTACGCCAGCCGCCTGGAAGAGATCAAGCCGGGCATAGAACAGAAGGATCCCAAGACCCGTCTGCAAGAAATTCTGCAGGGAAGCCGCAAATCCCTGCCGACCTACACAGTGACCAACGTCAAGGGCGAAGCCCACAACCAGGAGTTCACCGTCCAGTGTGACGTGGAAGGCCTGGATGGTCCGCTGGTCGGGGTCGGCACCAGCCGTCGCAAGGCCGAACAGGCCGCTGCGCAGCAAGCATTGGAAAAACTGTCATGACAGATACCACCTACTGCGGCTTTGTCGCCATCGTGGGCCGCCCCAACGTGGGCAAGTCCACCCTGCTCAACAAGCTGCTTGGCCAGAAGGTCAGCATCACCTCGAAGAAGCCCCAGACCACCCGTCACCGGATTCTGGGGATCGACACCGAGGAAAACTACCAGACCATCTATGTCGATACACCGGGTCTGCACATCGAAGAGAAACGGGCCATCAACCGCCTGATGAACCGCGCCGCCACCAGTTCGCTGGGGGACGTGGCCATGGTGGTGTTCATGGTCGACGGGACTCACTGGACCAAGGACGACGAGATGGTGCTGGGCAAGCTGCGCCACCTCAAGTGCCCTGTGGTGCTGGCGGTCAACAAGATCGACAACGTCAAGGAGAAAGAGGATCTGCTGCCGCACCTCGAGTGGCTGGGCCAGCAGATGAACTTTGCCCACATCCTGCCCATCAGTGCCGAGAAGGGCACCAACGTGGAGAAGATCCGCGAGTGGGCCAAGGATCTGCTGCCGGAGAACGTCCACTTCTTCCCGGAAGACTACGTGACCGACCGCTCCTCCCGCTTCATGGCCTCCGAGATCATCCGCGAGAAGCTGATGCGCTTCACCGGTGAGGAGCTGCCCTACTCGGTGACGGTGGAGATCGAGCGCTTCAAGGTGGAGGAGAACGGTCTCTACCACATCCATGGCCTCATTCTGGTGGAGCGCGATGGCCAGAAGAAGATGGTCATCGGCAACAAGGGCGAGAAGATCAAGACCATCGGCACCGAGGCGCGCCTCGACATGGAGCGGCTGTTCCAGAAAAAGGTTCACCTGGAGCTGTGGGTCAAGGTCAAATCCGGTTGGGCTGACGACGAGCGCGCCCTGCGCAGTCTCGGCTACGGTGACGACTGATTGCTGACCCCGGCTTTCGTCATCCACAGTCGGCCCTATCGGGAGACCAGCCAGCTGGTCGAGGTTTTCACCCAGGATAGTGGCCGTTTTACTCTGGTGGCTCGCGGTTCCCGCGGGCCACGCTCGCCTCTGAAGGGGCTGTTGCAACCCTTTACCCTGCTCACCATCGCCTGGCGCGGCAAGGGCGATCTCAAGAATCTCACCCAGGTCGAGTGCCCGGATCACTCCCTGCGGCTCGGCGGCGATCGCCTCTTCTACGGCCTCTATCTCAACGAGCTAGTCTACTACCTGCTGGAAGCCCACACCCCGTTCCCCGAAGTGTTTGACGCCTATGCCCGCGCCATCATGGCGCTGGCCGACGGCGAGACGCCGGAGCTGCCCCTGCGCCGCTTCGAATTCCTGCTGCTGCAGGCGCTCGGCTACGCGGTGGACTTCGAATATGCCGCCGACGACGAGTCGCCGATCCAGCCCGAGCTGCTCTACGGCTTCGAGCGTGAATTGGGCTTTGTCGCTTGCGAGCGGGCGCCGGATCCCCGTACCCTGTTTCTCGGCGCGCACCTGCTGGCCTTTGCCGAGGGGCGCTTCGACAGTCCGCCCCTGCTGCAGGCGGCCAAGCGTTTCAGCCGGCTGGCGCTGCAGCCCTATCTGGGGCGGCGCCAGTTGAAGAGCCGGGAGCTGTTTTTAAAACGCCGTAATAGCTTGGGTTAACCGCCCTGCGGCGTTAACCAACACGGCAAGAATGTTACCTAGGTCCGATTACGCTGCGCTAATCGAACCTACGAGCTGCCACACACGTGACATATGGATATCGGCGCTGGCGCCAAGGCGGCAGTTGCACAGTTAACAGCGAAGAGTTTCAAGGAGTCCTCAATGAGTGAAATCTATCTGGGTGTGAACATCGATCACATCGCCACCCTGCGCAACGCCCGCGGCACCCAGTACCCGGATCCGGTACAGGCTGCCTTCGTGGCCGAGCAGGCCGGTGCCGATGGCATCACTGTGCACCTGCGCGAAGATCGCCGTCACATCACCGACCGTGACGTGGAGATCCTGCGCCAGACCATCCAGACCAGAATGAACCTGGAGATGGCGGTGACCGAAGAGATGATCGGTATCGCCTGCCGCATCCAGCCCCACTTCGTCTGCCTGGTGCCGGAGAAGCGCACCGAGGTGACTACCGAGGGTGGTCTGGACGTGGCTGGCCAGCTGGACAAGGTGACCGATGCGGTGGCCCGCCTCGCGGCTGTCGGCGCTCAAGTATCCCTCTTCATTGATGCGGATCCGCTGCAGATCGATGCTGCCGCCGAGAGCGGTGCCCCCTTCATCGAGATCCACACCGGTCGTTACGCCGATGCCACCACGGATGCCGAGCGCAACGCCGAGTTCAAGCGCATCGCCGCCGGTGCCTCCTACGCCGCCGGCAAGGGCTTGAAGGTCAATGCCGGCCACGGCCTGCACTACCACAACGTCAAGGCCATCGCCGCCATCCCCGAGCTCTATGAGCTCAACATCGGCCACGCCATCATCGGCCGCGCCGCCTTCGACGGCCTGGCCAAAGCGGTCAGCGACATGCGCCTGCTGATGCAGGAAGCCCGTCAGGGGATCTGATCTGCAGGCAGGGGCTGGGCCCCGTGGCACGAAGAGAAAAGGGACGCCACGGCGTCCCTTTTTGTCAGGTCAAACTTGGTCTGGGTCAGGACTTTTTCGCAGCCGCGGGTTTGGCTCCTGCCGGGGTCAGCTCTAGGGTGATGAGCTCCAGCGGCGCCAGGGTGATGAGACTGGGGGCATCGAGGGTGGCCGGCACGCTGGCATTGCTGCCGTAGCGCGGCTGCACCGTGAAGCGGGTAGCCTCGCCCGCCGGGATCTCCAGCTGGCGCTGAGGCTCCAGCAGGAATGTCTGCGGCTTACTGGAGGGATTGCGCAGGGTGATGAAGGCGCGGCTCGGACTCCAGGCCGCCCAGCCGTACACCGCCAGCAGGGTGGGGTCGCCACCGATCCAGTGGCTGTCGAACAGCACGGCCTGGTTCTGTTGCGACCAGAGAGCCGCCTTGGCCAGCAGGTCCCAGTTCTGGCCGCTCAGCAGTTCCGGCGTGAGATAGAGCTCCTGCAACTGGGTGCCGGTGGCGAAGTAGCTCCAGGCCTGATCGGCGAAGTCTTGCGGTGACTGCCGATCCAGATGCTTGGCCTGTTTGGCATAGACCAGCCCGTGCAGCATCAGGGAGTTGAGCGGGAACAGGGGGCCGTTCTTGACGATGGAGCGATAGGTCTCGGCATCCCGGTAGGTGATCCACTGCTGTACTTTGGAGCCGGGTCCGTAGAAGTTGATGTCATCGCCGCCGCGCCAGATGGAATCGGCAAAGAACAGCCAGGCGGGGGAGGCGGTGGTGCCGGTGGTCAGGTTGATGAACACCTTCGGATTGGCGGCCCGGGCATCCGCGATCAGATGGATGGCGGCATCGAAGTCGCTGGTGAAGCGACTCCCCTCGATCAGCTTGTCCGCATTGCCGGTCCCGTCGAACTTGAAGTGGCTGACCCCTTGATCCTTGATGAGCGAGATCACCTTCTGGTGGAAGTTCTGGTAGTAGACCGGGCCGGAGAGGGCGAACTTGCCATCGCTCAGCTCATAGCCGAACTCGGCGGCATGGGAGACCCGCTCATCCCTTGGCTTGTTGTAGCCACCCCAGGGGGAGAGCCAGATCCCGAGCTGGGCATGGTAGCGTTCGGCCGCACGCTTGAGCTTGCTGAAGCCGTTGGGGAAATCCTTGCTGAAACCCCAGTTGCCCAGTCGATCGTCCCAGCCGTCGTCAAACAGAAAGCCGTTCATGGGCACGCCGCGCCGGCTGATCAGCGCCTCGCCGAACTGATCGATGCGCTTGAGTGCCTCGGCCTCCGTATAGGGATTGAAGAAGCCGATGTCGAGCCAGGAGTTGTAATGCAGGTAGGGGGCGTAGGGGCGATCGCGGGCCTCGTTGAGGAAGCGGTTGAAGTCGCGTCTGAGCTGACCCTCGCCAAAGGTGCCGACATAGGTGCGATAGCTGAGCGGCTTGCCTTCGGTGAGCGGCAGTTTGAGCGGGATCAGCTGGCTGACGCCACCCTCGTAGGCCCGGGTATTGACCAGCGGATTCTGGGGGGTAATGAAGAAGCTGTCGCTGACGATGGGCGAGCTGTTGATGGCGCCATAGACAAACGGCGCCTGGGAGTGGAAGGGAAGCATGGAGAAGCCGTTGATCTTTTTGCCGTTCTTGAGGGTGTCGAGGGCAAAGTCGATGCTGGCGTAGCGCTTGTCCCGGCCCAGCCGGATGGCGCTCTTGACCACGAAGTCGGCATTTTCCAACGCCATCTCGATCCGGTCGTCGCTCTTGGTGAATGCGGTGACCCTGAAGTCGGCGGAGGGGGTCAGCCGATCATCCGTCCCCTTGATGTCGAACAGGTTGTCTGAGCGAATGAGATCGCCGTTGGCGGTATTGGTGAAGGTCAGCTCCCGGAACTTGCCGGCATCGGTTTCGACCTTGATACGGTACTGGTCACCCTCCAGCGACAGGGTTTCGGCCTGGGCGAAGGGGGTCAGCATGAGCAGCAGCGTCATGGCGGTACGTGCGTGCATGGTTGTCTCCACGTGTTGATGTGAGTGAGGTGTGAGTCGGCAGACCTCACCTGTGATACCAGGATGGAGGCAGGCTCGCCGCAGCGGGCCCGCCTTTGGGATTACAGCTTGCCGTCGCTCATGCACGTGCGGATCTTGGCGGCGACCACCTCCTCCATGGCGGCCATGGCGGGTACCAGATACTGGCGCGGGTCGCTGGCGTCGGGGTGAGAGGCCAGGAACGCCTTCATGGCGTCGGAGAAGGCGATCTTGAGCTCAGTGGCCACGTTGACCTTGCACACCCCGAGCTCGATGCAGCGGCGCACGTCCCGGTCGGGAATGCCGGAGGCGCCGTGCAGCACCAGCGGCACCGCTACCCTGGCCCGGATGGCGGCGAGGCGCTCGAAGTCTAGGCGCGGCTCCTCCTTGTAGAGGCCGTGGGCCGTGCCGATGGCGACGGCCAGGGAGTCGATGCCGGTACGCGCCACGAACTCGGCCGCCTTGTCCGGGTCGGTCAGATGGGCGTTGGCGGCGTCCACGATGAGGTCATCCTCCTGCCCGCCGAGCTGGCCCAGCTCGGCCTCCACGCTCGCCCCCATGCGGTGACAGAAGGTGACGACCCGCTGCACCTTGGCGACGTTCTCCTCGAACGGCAGGTGGGAGGCGTCGATCATGGCGGAGTGGATGCCGGCCTCGACCTTGTAGTGGATATCCTGCTCGTCCTCGTGGTGGTCCAGATGCAGTACCAGCGGGATGCGGTACTGATGGGCGGCCGAGGCGCAGATGGAGACCAGGTACTCGACCCCCGCGTGGCGGTAGGTGCCCGGCGTGGCGGCCAGGATCACCGGGGAGTTCAGCTTGGCGGCGGTGCGGGCCACCACCTCGACGGTCTCCAGGTTGTGGATGTTGAAGGCGGGCACCGCATAGCCGCGGCGCTGGGCATCTTTAAGCATTTCGTGGGACGAGATCAGATACATGAGGACTCCTTGGCACCCTGGCGGGCACCAGCTTCAGGGAAAGAGAGCGTGGCAGGGGCGGGGAGGATCTCCCGGCCCGTCACCCAGATATGTTGTTGATTGAGTTCCGCGGTCAGGGCGAGCAGGTTGGCCTGCTTGCCGACGGCCAGCGAGCCGAGGCGATGTTCCATCCCCAGCATCCGGGCCGGTGCCAGCGAAGCCATGCGGATGGCTTCCTCCAGTGGCACGCCGGCCAGCTGCACCATGTTGCGCACGGCGCCGAGCAGGGTGAGGGTGCTGCCCGCCAGGCCACCGCTTTCGGTGCGCACCACTCCGTCCTTCATCTCCACCCGGTAGTCGCCGAGCAGGTAGTGACCGTCCGGCATGCCGGCGGCGCGCATGGCATCCGTGATGAGCAGCAGGCGATCCCTGGCGCAGCAGTGGCAGAGTCTGAGCACGCACGGATGGACGTGGTGGCCGTCGGCGATGAGCTCCAGCCAGGCATCGGGATGCACCAGGCCTGCGCCGGCCATGCCGGGTTCTCTGTGGTGCAGGCCGCGCATGCCGTTGAAGCAGTGCACCAGTCCGGAGGCCCCCGCCGCCAGCGCCGCCATGGTGGTGTCATGGTCGGCGGCGGAGTGACCCAGCATCACCCGGATGCCGATCTGCTTGAGATGACGGATGGCGGCCAGCGCCCCGGTTTTCTCGGGGGCGAGGGCGACCACCTTGAGGGTGCCTCGTGCCACCTGTTGCAACTGGTCGAGCTCCGCCAGATCCAGCTCCCGGAACAGGGCCGGATCATGGGCGCCCTTGTTGTCAGGGGTGAAGTAGGGCCCCTCCAGATAGCTGCCGAGCAGTTGCGCGCCCGGCAGGGGGCTCGCCATGGCATCGGCGATGCGACCCAGGGTGCTGAGGATGGCGGGCAGCGGGGCGGTGACCGTGGTGGCGAGGAAGGCGCCCACCCCTTCCGCCGCCTTGGCAAGGGAGAGGCGGGCCAGGGCGTCGGCCGCCTCGTCCATCACGTCGACGCCGGCCCCGCCGTGAACATGGCCATCGATGAGGGCGGGCACCAGCAGCTCGACCTCCCGCACCGGGTCGTCGGCCGGGATGGGGCCGATGGCGGTGATGACGCCCCCTTCATGGGTCAGTACCTGATGTGTCAGCCAGCCCTGCTCGGTCAGCAGGCGGTGGGCGCGGATCCGCTCTGCCATCTAGATCCCCTCCTCGGCCAGCGTCTCGGCCCGCTCGCGCGCCAGCTCGTCCACCAGGCTGGTGAGGCCGCGATGACCGCAGCACAGCGCCTGTTCGCGAAACTGGGACGGGGTCAGCTCGCCGCGCTCCATCACCATCTCCAGCAGCAACTGCAGATTGGTGCCGGTGACCACTTCCCGCCCGGGCTGGCGCAGCGCCAGGGTGGAGGCGACCCGAAACGGGGTTCCCCCCAGCAGGTCGGTCAGAAAGACCACCCCATCCCCTCGCTCAACCTGGGTCAGGGCGGTTTCGCACTGATCCTGCAGCAGGGCCGTGGTGGAGGACTCGGGAAAGTCGATGGCGACCACCGCCTCCTGCTCGCCGAGGATCTGCAGCATGGCCTGTTCCATGCCGCTGGCGAAGCCGCCGTGTCCGCAAATGATGATGCCCAACATAATCTGTTCCTTTACAGCAAAGGGCCGGCCTGGTGCCGGCACCGGATTAGAGGAAGCCTGCAAACTTGCCGACGATGCCGAGCACGACCGTGATGACGATGAGGCGCAGCGGGCTCCAGCCGCGGCGGATCAGCCCATACATGGCCAGGGTGTAGAGCAGCGGCAGGAAGGCGGGCATCAGCTTGTCGAGCACGTCCGCCTGCAGTTTCACCACCGCATCGCCGGCGGTGATCTCCAGGGTGGTGCCGAGCCGCACATAGGTGGCGACCAGGGCGCCGATCACAGTCATGCCGACGATGGAGGCGGCATGGCCCACCTTGCGGGTGTTGGCCTTGATGAGCGGAATGGCGGCCACCCCCATGCGGTAGGCGTAGTGCGCCAGCCCGAAGCGCAGGCCGAAGTGCACCAGGTTGAACAGCAGGAAGAAGACCACAGCCCCCATGATGGAACCCTGCAGGGCCAGGTCGGCGCCGATGCCGCCGCAGATGGGCAGCAGGGTGAGCCAGAACATGGCATCGCCGATCCCGCCTAGCGGGGCACCGACCGCGATCTTGGTGCTCTGGATGCTGTTGACGTTCTGCTTGGAGCGCTCCATCGCCAGCACTATCCCCATCACGAAGGTGACCAGGAAGGGGTGGGTGTTGAAGAAGCCCATGTGCCCCTTCATCGCCCGGGAGAGATCCTTGGGGTTGGTGTGGATCTTTTGCAGTGCCGGCAGCAGGCCGTAGAGCCAGCCGGAGGCCTGCATCCGCTCGTAGTTGAAGGAGGCCTGCAGCAGCAGGGAGCGCCAGGCGAAGCGGTTGATGTCCTGGCGGGTCAGCTCGGCCCCGAGTTGCTGATCTTCGTAGACGTCGTCGGAGACGGTGCGGGTCGGTTGCGGCTCGGCCGCCTGGGTCAGCCGGGTAGCGGTGTTGTTAGATGCCATCTTCAGTTTCCTCCTGGATGGGGCGGGCTTGTGGCGCCGGGTCCTTGCGCATGAAATCGATCAGAGCCATGGCCAGGGCGGCCGCGGCGATGGCCAGCACCGGCAGCTTGAGCCAGGCGGCGGCAACAAAACCGAGGATGAAGTAGGGGATGTAGACGTTCTTCATCATGATCTTGAGCAGCACGGCGAAGCCGATGGCGGGCATGATGCCGCCGGCGACGCCGAGGCCGTCGATGAGACGGGCGGGCAGCACGTCGATGGCGCTCTTGGCGTGTTCGGCCCCGAAGTAAGTGGGCAGGAAGGCGCACAGGAAGTAGAAGGAGCCGAGCGCCAGCAGCGCCAGGTAGTTGACCCGCTCGATGCCGCGCACATCCCCCTGTTCCGCCATCCGGTCACAGCGGGACATGACCCCCGACATCACCGAGAAGAGGAAGGTGATCCCCATCTGGACCGCCACCGCGAACGGCACTGCGACCCCGACCGCCACATCCGGCTTGACCCCGGTGGTGATGGCGAAGGTGGCGCCGACTATGGTGCCGATGATGACGTTGGGCGGTTGCGCCCCCGCCAGCGGGGCCAGCCCCATCCAGACCAGCTCCAGGGTGCCGCCCACCAGAATGCCGGTGGGCAGGTCGCCGAGGATCAGGCCCACCAGCGGGCCCAGTACCACGGGCCGGTGGAAGTGGGTCAGGCCGTTGAACAGGTCAAGCCCGGCGAAGAACGCCAGCATGCCCAGCAAGAGCCCTTGCAACAAACTGATTTCCATCACAATTGTCCTTAATCAGATGAGGTTGAAAATGTCCTGTGCCGGTTCGGTCGGCACCCCCTGGACAAAGCAGGTGACGTGGGCGTCCTGCAGGGCGCGAAACGCCGCTATGTCCGACTCGTCCACCGATACCGTCTTGTGGATCTGACGCTTGCCGTCGGCGTAGTGCATGTTGCCGACGTTGATGCGGGGGATGGGCACCCCGCCCTCCACCAGGGTGCGAAAGTCCGCCGGACTCTTGCACACCAGCAGGATCTTCTGGCGATCGGCGGCCTTGCCGATGTTGTCGATCACCTTCTGCAGCGGCCAGAAGCGCACTGCGATGCCCTCTGCCAGCACCATCTCCATCAGGTTCTGCTGGATGGGGTCCTCTGCGACTTCGTCATTGGCCACCAGCACCAGATTGGCGCCGGCGAAGCCGACCCATTGCACGCCGACCTGACCGTGGATCAGGCGCTCGTCGATACGGCTCAGCACTATGTTCGGCATCAGACGCCTCCTTGCTGGTTGAACGGATAGATGTTGACCCCCTGCACGACCCGGTTGACCCGCCCGCTCGGGCAGGGGTTGTCCGGGGTGATGCCCAGCACCAGCGCGGTGTGGAAGGCGTAGTACTGGGCGTAGAGCAGGTAGCAGAGCGCCAGCTCGGCGTCGTCACCGTTGAGGGGGGTGGGCAGATAGATGTGTTCGCCGGCGCTGATGAGCGGATCCGGCCGGTCGGCCAGGGCGACCACCCGGGCGGCATGGCCGTCCTGGCGCAGCTCGCCGAGCAGGTCCAGGTCGTACTGGCGGGTATAGGGATCGTTGGACACCAGCAGCACGATCAGGGTCTGCCGATTGATGGCCGACTTGGGCCCGTGGCGAAAGCCGGTGGGGGAGTCGTGCATGGCCATCACCTGGCCGGCGGTGAGCTCCAGTAGCTTGAGGGCTGCCTCCTGGGCCACCCCCTGCAGGCTGCCGCTGCCAAGGTAGATGACCCGCTCCGGCAGCGGTCGATCCCACTCGGGCACCTTCAGTTCGGCCTGGGGCAGAATGGCGTCCCCCAGCGCGATGAGCGGCTGGCTGGCGATCGGGTTGAACTGGCGTGGCAGGAACACCGCCAGACAGCTCAGCATCATGCTGGTCAGGCTGCTGGTCATGGCAAAGCTGCGGTCGTGGGTCTGGGGCGGCATCAGCAGCGCCAGGGAGCGGGCATCCTTCTGACAGCGGCGATAGAGCTCCCCTTCGCCGTTGCAGGTCAGCACCAGGTGGTGGCACTCGCTCAGCAGCTGGCTGGCCAGCTCGACCGCCGCCACGCTCTCCGGGCTGTTGCCGGAGCGGGCGAAGGAGATGAGCAGGGTCGGGCAGTCCTGTGCCAGGTATTCGCCCGGATCGGTGACGATGTCGGTGGTGGCGATTGCCTCGAAGCGGCCGTTGAGGCGGGCACTGAGATAGGGGGCGAGGGCGCGGCCGGCAAAGGCGGAGGTGCCGGCTCCGGTCAGGATCACCCGCAGGTTGCCTCGTGACAGCAGGGGCAGCAGGAAGCGCTCTATGGTGGCGCGGCACTCCTCCACCATGGTGAGGGTCTCCCGCCAGGTGGCGGGTTGCTGGCGAATTTCACGGGCGGTGGCCAGGCCGTTGGCCGACCGCAGCGTCTCTTCTGGATAACCAAGGATCATCTCTACAACTCCTTATACAACCGGGGTCAGCCGGGAGTGGCTGGCGGGGACGGCGCTGCAGGCCGCCGCGTATTGGCGCAGCACCTCCTGCACCTGATCGAGAATGAGGTCGTGAATCCGGGGCGACAGCGTGCCCTGGCGCACCTTGCGGTATTGCAGCGGCAGGTGCTGGCTGAGCAGCGGCAGGGGAATGGGTTCGGCGGCCAGGTTGGCCAGCAGCCGGGCGTAACAGTCGTCGACCCGGCTGTCGGGCCAGTAGTAGCGAATGCGATCGGAGTAGCTGTAGCCGCGGGCCAGCCGGCACTCGTTGGGGCTGCCCTGATAGTGGCTGCGCCAGAAGTCGGGGCGATCCAGCATGGTCTCTTCCAGCACCTGGCGCAGGCCCGAGCAGGACTTGGCCACCACCAGCTCCTCCTCGATGGCGGCGAGGGCAAACAGTGCCTCGCGCAGGGCAAAGGTGAGGGCGGGGCCGACCTTGAGGATGGCGAAGTGATCGCGCACCAGCTGGCGGTAGGCGTCCGGGGTCTGGTAATCGGTGGAGTGGGCCTCGAACACCAGATGGGGATAGGCCTCGATCATCCGGCTCAAGGGGGCGGCCCGCTCGGGACGGTAGTCGATGACGTGGGTGTGGTCGAACTCCACGCCGGGCTGCACCACCAGACCAATCACCCGCGGCCAGAGCTGGGCCAGTCCGGCCTGCTCGAAGGCTTGCTGGTGGGCGACCAGGGTGTGGCGCGCCGCCTCCGGCGTGGTGACAGCCAGCTCGGCCAGCTCTTCGTGGGCGCCGCCCGGTACCGGCACTTCGGTGCCAATCACATAGACCAGGTCGCTGTGGCCAAACTGCCGGATGGCGGTCTGTTCGGCCACGTTTGCCAGCCGGGCGGCGCGCGCCGCCACCAGCTCGTCGGTCAGCGGCACCGGATCCCCCTGGCAGGACATGCTGCAGTCGAGGTGGATCTTCTTGAAGCCGGCTGCGACATAGCTGGCGATGAGATCCTCGGCATGGGCCATGGCCTGTGCGGCGGGCTCGCTCTGCCAGCGGTTGGGGCCGAGGTGATCCCCACCCAGTACCAGCCGCTGTACGGGAAAGCGGCATTCGGCGGCGAGCCGGTGCAGCAGGTCGCGAAAATCGGCCGGCGTCATGCCGGTGTAGCCGCCAAATTGATCCACCTGATTGGAGGTGGCCTCGACCAGCAGCAGCTGATCCCCTTGCGCCGCCAGTCGCAGGGCCGCCTCCAGCACCAGCGGATGGGCGGAGCAGACGGCGTAGATCCCGACCTGCTCCCCCTGCTTGTGTTGTGCGACCAGATCCAGCATTGATTTCATTTCCCTCTTCCTCTTGGCCTGAACAAGATGCTTTGCTTTCGATATCTTTCTTTACCCTAGGCGTACGGCGTTCGAAACGAAATAAAAGCGTGTTCACATCTTGAGCAAGATCACAAAAAGAAATGAATCGAAAGTGTTGTGGCTGTTTTAGGGAGTCTGACGGCACTTTTCAATTCAATGAAAGCTTGATTTGCCATCGAGGCTGAGTGTTAATAGGGAAACGTAACGAAGTGAAAGCTCTACTTTCACCACAGGACTCCGGCAGAGAGACTATGCAAATCACCGAAAAGAGCGTGCTCGGCACCAGCGAGCGACGGGAGCGCATCATTCAGCAGCTGCGCAGCAATGGCAGCGTTCAGGTCAACGAGCTGGCCGGCCACTATCAGGTATCTACCGTCACCATCCGCAACGATCTGGCATTTCTGGAGAAACAGGGGGTGGCGGTGCGCGCTTACGGTGGCGCCCTGTTGTGTGAATCCGGCCAGCCGGTGGCCGAGCGCACCATCGCCGACAAGAGCGTGCTCAACACTCCGGTCAAACAGCGCATCGGCGCCATGGCGGCGAGCCTGGTGCAGCCGGGTTGCCGCCTCATTCTCGACTCGGGCACCACCACCCTGGAGGTGGCACGCCACCTGCGCGATCACCAGGAGATAGTGGTGATGACCAACGGCATGAACGTGGCGAATGCCCTGCTGGAGGCGGAAGGGGTGGAGCTGCTGATGACGGGGGGTCACCTGCGCCGCAAGTCGCTCTCCTTCTACGGCGCCCAGGCGGATCTCTCCTTGCAGAACTATCACTTCGATCTGCTGTTTCTCGGGGTGGATGGCATCGATCTGGAGCGCGGCGTCAGCACCCATCACGAAGACGAGGCCAGGCTCAACCGCTGCATGTGCCACGTGGCCGAGCGGATCATCGTCGTGACCGATTCCAGCAAGTTTGGCCGGCTGAGCCTGCACAAGATCATCGATACCCGGCGTATCCACACCCTGATCACCGACGACGCCATTGCGGCCGAGACCCTGGCCGGTCTGCGTCAGGCCGGGATAGAGGTGCTGCTGGTGGAGGCCTGAGCAGGCACTCGACGGAGAATGCAAAAGAGGGACGCCGCGGCGTCCCTCTTTTGTGTTCGGTGACGAAACTCAGCGTTGCTCGGGAAAATAACGCTCGAGCAGGGCAGTGAGGATGGCCTGGCTCTCGGCATCCGCTTCACCGCTGACCAGGGCGGGCCTAAAGTGGAGCTGGAAGGCGCGCAGGGCGGCGCGGCTCTGCTCGTCCCAGCTGCCGCTCGGGGCGACGCCGTAGCCGTAGCGGGCCAGCCGTTGCTGCCAGCCGAGGGCATCCCAGGCCGGTGCCGGCTGCTGGCGCAATTCGGCCAGCCGGGTTTCGTCGGGCCAGGCTCCCACCCCGTAGTGCAGGGCCAGCTCGCGCCAGGGGAAGTGGGGGCCGGGATCCTGCTTGCGCTCGGGGGCGACATCGCTGTGAGCCAGCACCTGGGTGGGGGGGATCTGGTAGCGCTCGACCAGCTTGCGGGTGAGGGCGCCGAGGGCGGCTATCTGTGCCTGGGTGTAGGGCTGCCAGCGCCGCTGGTGGGCGGGCTGCAGCTCATCTTCTGGCGGGTAGCCGAGGTTGACGATCTCGATGCCGAGTGAGCTGGCGTTGAGCCCCGCATATTGATGCCAGCGACTGCGGCCGGCATGCCAGGCGCGCTGGCTGTCGGGCACCAGCTGGTAGACCGGCAGCGGCCGCTCATGGGTATCGCGCGGGATCAGGTAGTGGGCGCTCACCTGATGGGCCGGCTCGGTCAGCAGGCGCAGGGAGTGGCCATCGTCTTCGTCCGTGTAGTGCAGGATCAGAAAGGCGATGCGCTCGTTCTGGCTGGCGCTCTGATAGTCGTTGTTGAGCCGATAGGGGGCGGGCTGGCAGGCGCAGAGCAGCAGGGCGAGGCAGAGCGCAAACCCGTAGCGACGAGTGTCCGGGAAGAGAATACCCAGTTGCCATGGCCGGCGCCACCCACCGGCCGCCTGCTGGCGGGATGACGGTGAGTGCAGACGCCGGCCCATGGTTCAGCCGCGATACTTGGCGGTGAGACCGATGAGGAAGTTGCGCAGGATCTGATCCCCGCAATCCTGATAGTGCTTGTGGTCCCGTGAACGGAACAGGGCGCTCAGCTCGGACTTGGAGAGGTTGAAGTGGGCCAGCTTGAGGGTGCCCAGCATGTCCTCTTCCTTGAAGTTGAGGCCGATGCGCAGCTTGCGCAGGATCATGTTGTTGTTGATCCGGTTCGGGATCACCTGGGCCGGCGCATCTTCCCGCGCGCCACGGCGCACCAGGATGAAGCCGTCGAGGAACTGGCTCAGGGCCGAATCCGGACAGGCGGCAAAGCCCGCTTCCTGCTCTTCCCCTTCCTCCGCCTCTTTGATCAGCCAGCTGTGCAGCTGGGCATGGGTGACGGTCAGGTTGCCCTTGGCAAACATGTCGACCATCTGGTCGTTGCTGATGCGGAGGGCGTAGCGCAGGCGGCGCAAAATATCGTTGTTGGTCATGTCGACTCCTGTGGAAACGGCGCAACTTTACCATCTGGCGGGGCCCGCGTCAGAAAAAGCGGGTTGCCCGGTTCAGGATAGATAGCGTGGTGCCTCCTGGCGTACCTGCTCCATCGCATCCTGCAGCTCCAGCAGCTCGGGCTCGAGTTCGGCCACCGGCACCCCGTCGCGCAGCTGCTGCTCCAGCTGGGAGAGCAGTCGCTGCAGGCCGGGGACGCCGGAATAGGCGCAGCCGCCATTGAGGCGATGGAGCTGGGCCAACACCTCGCTATCCTCCACCTGGCCGGCAAGCGCCGCCTCCAGCACCGGATCCACCTCGTCGAAACTGGCCATCAGCATGGTCAGCATCTCCTTGGCGAGATCCAGCTTGCCCGCCGCCTGACGCACCGCCAGTGACCAGTCGATCTGCTGGCTGGCGTGATTCTGGTGGCGACGATGGGCGAAGTCGGTGATGAGCTTGGCCAGCATGGCCTCGTCGATGGGCTTGGCCAGGTAGTCGTCCATGCCCTGGCGGATCAGCCGCTCCCGCTCGCCGGGAATGGCGTGGGCGGTGACCGCGACGATGGGGGTCTCGGTGTTGAGGGACTGGCTGCGAATCGCCTGGGTGGCGCTGATGCCGTCCATGATCGGCATCTGGATATCCATGAAGATGATGTCGAACGGCTGGCTCTGGGCCAGTCTGACCGCCTCCTTGCCGTTCTTGCACACCACCACCTGGCTCACCATCTCCTTGAGCATGGCGGCGATGAGCTTGAGGTTGGCGGCGTTGTCGTCCACCGCCAGCACCTTGATCTCCTGCACGCTGCGCGGGGAGGGGGTCGGCAGCGGGGCGCTGCGCACCGCCTCGGGGGAGAGCAGGGCGTGCAGCAGCTTGCGATGGTTGATGGGTTTGGAGAGGCAGTGCTGGGCGCCGTGGGCCAGCATGGCCTCGTAGAGCGAAGGTTCGTGGCTGCTGAGCAGCACTATGGTGTTCTGCTGGCGATCCAGCCCGTCGAGGCGCGCCACCACCTGCTGCGGGCTGTGCTGGGTACCGCTGCCGATGATCACCATGTCCTGGCTGCTCATGTCGGGCCAGGGGGCGTCGCTGGCGAGGGATTGCACCTCCAGCTGCCACTCCGCCAGCAGAGCACAGAGGGCCGAGTGGCTGAAGGGATCCGGCTCCAGCAGCCAGACCCGCTTGCCCTGAATGCGATCCAGCGGCAGCTTGTCGGTCTGGGGCAGGGGAGAGACCTCCAGATCCAGGCTGAAGGAGAAGACCGACCCCTTGCCGAGCTCCGATTCGAACCGGATCTGGCCACCCATCTGCTGTACCAGCTTCTGGGTGATGACCAGGCCGAGGCCGGTGCCGCCATAGCGGCGGGAGATGGAGGAGTCGGCCTGGTTGAAGGCCTGGAACAGCTGGCGCTGCTGCTCTTCCGAGATGCCGATGCCGGTGTCGCGGATCAGCACGTTGAGCCGCACCTTGCTGCCGCTGGCACTGCCGATCTGTTCGATGCGCACATCCACGTTGCCGTGCTCGGTGAACTTGATGGCGTTGCCGGTGAGGTTGGTCAGCACCTGCTGCAGGCGCATGGGGTCGCCGGTGAGGTAGTCCGGCACCTCGGCATCCACCTGCAGGGAGAGCTCCAGCTGCTTGTCGTGGGCGCTGGGGCCGAGCAGGTGCATGGTCTCGTTGAGAGTGTCGCGCAGGCTGAACGGGATGTGCTCCAGCTGCAGCTTGCCCGCCTCCAGTTTGGAGAAGTCGAGGATGTCGTTGATGATGCCGAGCAGGTTGCGAGCCGACTTCTCGATGGTCTGCATGTAGTCGGTCTGGCTCGGAGTCAGGCTGGTCTTGAGCAGCTGGCGGGTAAAGCCGATGACCCCGTTGAGCGGGGTGCGCAGCTCGTGGGACATGTTGGCGAGGAACTCCGATTTGACCCGCGCCGCCTCCTGCGCCCGCTTCTTGGCCATGTCGAGCTCGACGTTCTGGATCTCGATCTGCTCCAGCGTCTCGCGCAGGTCGGAGGTGGCCTGATCGATGTTCTGCTGCATCTCCTCGTGGTATTCCGAGAGCGCCTTGGCCATGGCGTTGATGCCGTTTTTCAGCATGTCGAGCTCGCCGGTGAGTTGGCCGCTGACCCGGGTATCGAGCCGCCCCTCCCTGATCTTGTGCACCGCCTGCACCATGTCGGTGATGGGCTGGGTCACGCTCTTGACCAGCCTGAAGCCGAACAGGGTACTGAAGGCGATGCCGATGAGCACCATGATCACCGCGAAGAAGGTGTCGCGGTATTGCAGGATCATGGCCCGGTCGGTGGTCATCTGCATGGAGATGTAGCCGATCATCGGCGGCTCCACGTCGCTTGGCAGCGGGAAGCCATCCATGCTGGTCTCGGCCTGGATCGGGGTGCGCAGTATGATGTCGTCGCCATAGAGGGTGACGCTGGTGAGCTCGGGGATCTGGCTGCCGTCCGGCAGCCGCAGCCGGGTGAAGTCCCTGTGGTAGTTGGACGTCACGAACAGCTGGTTGTCCTGGGTGAAGACGGCGATGGACTTGATGAGCGGCGAGTTCTTGCGGTGGGTGAGGCCGATCAGCCGCTTGAGCGACTCGCGGCTGTGCTGGGTCATCCCGTATTCGCTGGCGATGGCCAGCGGCTCTATGATGTTGATGCCCTGATCGATGAGGTTGTTTTCCAGCTGCTGATAGCGGTGGAAAGTGAAATAGCCGGCCATCAGGCCGCCGATGATCAGGGTCGGCAAGATGGTAAAGGCCAGCACACGCGCCCGAAGGCCGTATTTGGTCATGCGGATGGTCCCCCGATGAGCAGGGTTGGCAATGGCGTAAACGAGCGGGAGCGGGCCCACAGGCCGTATTTGGTCATACTATTATTCTTGTGGGACAATAGCCTGCTGCAGATTCCACAATCATGACATAGCCACCTATAGGCACCAAGTTTTATGGCCCAGTTTTTCAAGCCCCAAAAGAAATCCACCCAGCCCCAACGCATTGAATTTACGGTAGACAGCCTGGATCACCACTGCGTCGGGATCGGCCGCCATCAGGGCAAGGCGATCTTCATCGAAGGGGCGCTGCCCGGTGAGCAGGTCAAGGCCCGCATCCTTGAAGACAAGAAGCAGTATGCCCACGCCGCCCTGCAACAGGTGGTGACCCCGGCGGCCAATCGTATCGCCCCCTTCTGCAGCCACTACCGCGAGTGCGGCGGCTGCAGTGCCCAGCACCTGGCCGAAGCAGATCAGCGCGCCGCCAAGGAGGCTGGCCTGGTCAGCCTGTTCGAGCGGCTTGGCAACATCCAGCCTCCGGCGCTCGAGCCCGTGCTGGGCGGAGAGTCCCGCGCCTATCGCCGGGTCTGCCGGCTGGCCATCAAGTTCGACAAGAACGGCCGCTGCACCCGGGTGGGCTTTCGTCGTCGCCAGTCCAATGATCTGGTGGAGATCGGCGGTTGTCCGGTGCTGGCCGAGCCGCTCTCCGTGCTGATCAGCCCGCTGCGTGAGTGTCTCAACCGCCTCAAGAGCCAGCGCGAGCTGGGCCATGCGGAACTCATTCAGGCCGAGCAGGGCATCCTGATGCTGCTGCGCCATACCGGCCGGCCGACCGAGGCTGATCGGGCGCAACTGATCGAGTTTGCCAAGACGCAGGGGATCGACCTCTATCTGCAGGCGGCCGACGAGCAGATTGAGCCGCTGCACCAGCAGTTTGCGCCCTCCTACTCGCTGGATGGCCTGTCTCTTGCATTCGCTCCCGGTGACTTCATTCAGGTCAACGCGCCGGTCAACCAGCGCATGGTGGAGCAGGCGCTCTGCTGGCTGGAGGCGGGCAAGGATGACAAGGTGCTCGATCTGTTCTGCGGCATCGGCAACTTCACCCTGCCGCTGGCCCGTCAGGCCCGCGAAGTGGTGGGGGTAGAAGGGGAGCTGGCTATGGTGGCGCGCGCCGAAGAGAACGCCCGTCGCAACGGCATCAGCAATGCCCGTTTCTACAAGGCGGACTTGAGCGGCGACATCGCCGGCATGTCCTGGGCACGGGAAGGCTTCGATCTGGTGCTGCTGGATCCTGCCCGCCCGGGTGCGTTCGAGGTGATGGAGCACGTCGTGAAACTTTCACCCAGACGGGTGGTCTACGTTTCCTGTAATCCGGTCACCCTGGCGCGCGACAGCCAGGTGCTGGTGAAAGGGGGCTACCGGCTGGTGCGCCTCGGCATGCTCGACATGTTCCCCCACACCGGCCATCTGGAGTCCATGGCGCTGTTCGAGCGCAAGTAACGGGCGCTGCGGGGCAGATGAAACGCTATGGCCAAACGCCAGGTTGCGTGGCATTTGCCCGGTCCATAACGCTGTCTGGGCGGCCATGATTGGGGTAATCTAGACCCTCGTAAATCGGCAGGGGCTGGCGGAGAACTCTATTGTCTTTCTTGACAATATGCCTTGAAAAAATCTCCGCATATCCCCATTTGAGGCATTCTCATGAGGGGGAGGGGGCGACAGCCTTCGGCCCAATAATTTAAAGGATTGATACCATGGTTGCGGTTCGCGATATTCATTTGAAAGACAACTTCACCCTGGAGGAGTGGGTCAGCTCGCTCACCCTGAGTGACAGTGACAAAGATCAGCTGCGAACCGTCTACCAGTACTGTCTGACGCTCGGTGACGAAGCGCTCACCAACCGCCTGCTGGTCCGCGGGGTCGAGATGGTGGGCATCCTGCTGATGCTCAGCATGGATCTCGGCACCCTCAAGGCCGCCATCATCTACCCCTTCGTCGAAGCCGGTCTCATCAGCCAGGAGCGGATGGACGAGGACTTCGGCCCCAAGATCGCCAAGCTGGTGGAAGGGGTGCTGGAGATGGAGGCCATCCGCTCCCTGCAGACCCTGCACCGCAGCGAAACTTCGCCGGAACAGGTCGACAACGTGCGCCGCATGCTGCTCGCCATGGTCGAGGATGTGCGCGCCGTGGTGATCAAGCTGGCGGAGCGGATAGCCTGCCTGCGGGAAGCGAAGAAGGCGGATGAAGAGACCCGGGTGCTGATGGCCCAGGAGATCACCAACATCTACGCCCCGCTGGCCAACCGGCTCGGCATCGGTCAGCTCAAGTGGGAGCTCGAAGATCTCGCCTTCCGCTACCTGCACCCGGATACCTACAAGCAGATCGCCAAGCAGCTCGACGAGAAGCGGCTCGATCGGGAGCGCTACATCCGCGAGTTCGTGCAGTCCCTGCGCGATGCCCTGAAAGAGGCGGGGGTCGAGGCCGAGGTCTACGGCCGGCCGAAACACATCTACAGCATCTGGCGCAAGATGCAGAAGAAGCACCTCGAATTCAACGAACTGTTCGACGTGCGGGCGGTGCGGGTGGTGACCAAGCGGCTGCAGGATTGCTATGCGGCGCTCGGCATCGTTCATACCCACTTCCACCACATCCCCCGTGAGTTTGACGACTATGTCGCCAACCCCAAACCCAACGGCTACCAGTCCATCCACACAGTCGTGGTGGGGCCCGAGGGCAAGACGGTGGAGATCCAGATCCGTACCGACCAGATGCACCAGGATGCCGAGCTCGGCGTGGCGGCGCACTGGCGCTACAAGGAAGGGGCGCAGGCCGGCGGCAAGGCCAACACCTTCGAAGACAAGATCGAGTGGCTGCGCAAGCTGCTCGCCTGGCAGGAAGATCTCTCCGAGAGCGGCTCCCTGCTCGAAGATCTGCGCAGTCAGGTGTTCGAGGACAGGGTCTACGTCTTCACCCCGAAAGGGGATGTGATCGATCTGCCGGCGGGCGCCACCCCGCTCGACTTTGCCTATCACGTGCACAGCATGATCGGCCACCGCTGCATCGGCGCCAAGATTGACGGCCGCATCGTGCCGTTCACCTATGCGCTGCAGACCGGCGATCAGGTGGAGGTGATCACCCAGAAGGAGCCGAACCCGAGCCGCGACTGGATGAACCCCAACTCCGGCTTCCTGCGCTCCAGCCGGGCGCGGGCCAAGGTGGCCACCTGGTTCAGAAAGCTGGATCGGGACAAGAACATCGCCGCCGGCAAGGAGTTGCTGGAGAAGGAGCTGGACAGGCACAACCTGACCCTCTCCAAGGTGGACAAGGTGGTGCTGGAGCGCTTCCATGCCGACGAGCTGGAAGATCTGCTGGCCGGCATCGGCAGTGGCGACATCCGCATCAACCAGCTGCTGAACTACCTGGACACCCGCTACAACAAGCCGACGGCGGAAGAGGAAGATCGCCGCCTGCTGGAGAAGCTGGAGCAGAAGGCCAACGTGCCGTTCCGGCCCAAGCCCAAGGATCACATCGTAGTGGAAGGGGTCGGCAACTTGATGACCCATATCGCCCGTTGCTGCCAGCCCATTCCGGGGGACGGTATTCAGGGTTTCATCACCATGGGGCGCGGCGTCTCCATCCACCGGGAGGATTGCGAGCAGCTCAAAGAGCTCTCCCGTCGCAACCCGGAGCGGCTGATCGACGCGGTATGGGGGGAGAACTACTCCGGCGGCTACGGCCTCACCATCCGCATCCTCTCCAACGACCGCTCCGGCCTGCTGCGCGACATCACCACCGTGCTGGCCAACGAGAAGATCAACGTGATGGGGGTGCGTTCGCGCTCCAACGTGCGCGAGCAGACCGCCGAGATCGACATGGAGTTGGAGATTTACAACATCAACGCCTTCAACCGGGCGTTGGCCAAGCTCAGTCAGCTCAACGATGTGATCAGCGCCAAGCGCCTCTGATTGTCATCAACAACCAATTCGTGACCGACCGCCAGGTCGGTCACTGTTTTCCCCCTGCGTTACGAATCAAGAAGCGAATATCCCATGTCCCAACGTTACGACCTGCCTCAACTGCTCGACATCATGGCCAGATTGCGCGACCCGAACGGGGGTTGCCCCTGGGATCTGAAGCAGAGCTTCCAGACCATAGTGCCGCACACCCTGGAGGAGGCCTACGAGGTGGCCGATGCCATCGAAACCCAGGATTGGGACGGATTAAAGGGTGAACTGGGCGATCTGCTGTTCCAGGTGGTGTTCTACGCGCAGCTCGGCAAGGAACAGGGGCTGTTCGATTTCGCCGATATCGTCGATACGGTGAGCGAGAAGCTGATCCGCCGCCATCCCCATGTTTTCTCCGATGCCGACCTTGGCGACGAGCAGGCGGTGAAGGTGAACTGGGAGGCGGAAAAAGCCAGAGAGCGGGCCGCGCTCGACAAGGAGAGCGTGCTGGACGATATCCCGCTCTCGCTGCCGGCCCTGACCCGCGCCGCCAAAATTCAGAAACGCTGCGCCACCGTCGGCTTCGATTGGAAGACCCTGGGCCCGGTGGTGGACAAGATCCACGAGGAGATCGACGAGGTGATGGAAGAGGCGCTGATGGCCGACGTGGACGAGGAACGGGTGAGCGATGAGCTCGGCGATCTCTTGTTCGCCACCGTCAATCTGGTGCGCCATCTGGGAAAGGATCCGGAGCAGGTATTGCGGGGCGCCAACGCCAAGTTCGAACGCCGGTTTCGTCAGGTTGAGCAGTTTATCGCCGCAGAAGGGCTGAAAGTGAGCGACTGTTCGCTGGAAAAGCTCGATGCCGCCTGGGACAGAGCCAAGGAAACCGAACAAAGTTGATTTGGCGCAAGATGGGGGCGCCGGGAGCCTGATAGATTTTTGTTCATTGTTTGGGAGAGGGGGTTTTGGTATACTGTTTCCCCGTCCTGCTTCATCCCCGAAGCACCCCTTAAAATTCCCTAAACTTCTTTCAGGTTCAGCATGACGACAAAATATATTTTTGTAACTGGTGGCGTTGTTTCATCCCTCGGCAAAGGCATTGCCGCAGCTTCTCTGGCAGCCATTCTGGAAGCCCGTGGTCTGGATGTGACCATCATGAAACTGGACCCCTATATCAACGTGGATCCGGGCACCATGAGCCCGACCCAGCACGGTGAAGTGTTCGTAACCGAGGACGGGGCCGAGACCGATCTGGACTTGGGCCACTACGAGCGTTTCATCCGCACCAAGATGACCCGTCGCAACAACTTCACTACCGGCCGCATCTATGCCGACGTGCTGCGCAAAGAGCGCCGTGGTGACTATCTGGGCGCCACCATTCAGGTGATCCCGCACATCACCAACGCCATCAAGGAGCGGGTGATTGCCGGTGCCGAAGGCCATCAGGTTGCCATCGTCGAAGTGGGCGGTACCGTGGGCGACATCGAGTCCCTGCCGTTCCTCGAGGCCATTCGTCAGCTGGCTGCCGAAGTGGGCCGCAACAATGCCATGTTCATGCACCTGACGCTGGTTCCTTACCTGGCTGCTGCTGGTGAAGTGAAGACCAAGCCGACCCAGCACTCCGTCAAAGAGCTGCTCTCCATCGGTATCCAGCCAGACGTGCTGATCTGCCGCTCCGACCGTGCCATTCCGGCCGTTGAGCGCGCCAAGATCGCCCTGTTCTGCAACGTGCCGGAACGCGCCGTCATCTCCATGAAAGACGTCGACTCCATCTACAAGATCCCGGCACTGCTCAAGTCCCAGAATCTGGACTCCTACTTCACCGAGCGTTTCGGTCTGGAGTGCAAGGAGGCCGATCTGGCCGAGTGGGAACAGGTCATCTATGAAGAGGCCAACCCGACCGCAGAAGTGACCATCGGCATGGTCGGCAAGTACGTATCCCTGCCGGATGCCTACAAGTCCGTCAACGAGGCGCTCAAGCACGGTGGCCTGAAGACCCGTCTGTCCGTCAACATCAAGTACATCGATTCCCAGGATATCGAGACCCGTGGCGCCGAGCTGCTGGAAGGTCTGGACGCGATCCTGGTACCGGGTGGCTTCGGTGAGCGCGGCGTGGAAGGCAAAATTCAGGCGGCCCAATATGCTCGCGAGAACAAGATCCCCTACCTGGGTATCTGCCTCGGCATGCAGGTAGCCATGATCGAATTCGCCCGCAACGTGGCGGGCATGGAAGGGGCTCACTCTTCCGAGTTCAAGAAGGATTGTGCCTATCCGGTGGTGGGTCTTATCACCGAGTGGGTGGATGACGAAGGCAACGTCGAGACCCGTACCGAGAAGTCCGATCTGGGCGGTACCATGCGTCTGGGTTCCCAGCTCTGCCACCTGGTCGAAGGTTCCAAGGTGCGCCAGATGTACGGCAGCCCGACCATTTACGAGCGCCACCGTCACCGTTATGAAGTGAACAACAAGTTGCTGCCGCAGATTGAAGCAGCAGGTCTGAAAGTGACCGGTCTCTCTGCCGACAAGAAGTTGGTGGAAATTATCGAGATCCCGGATCACCCTTGGTTCGTGGCCGCGCAGTTCCACCCGGAGTTCACCTCGACTCCCCGTGATGGCCACGCCCTGTTCGCCGGTTTTGTGAAGGCGGCAGGCGAGTATCAGAAGCGTAATCTGAAGTAATTGAAAATAAATGCGGTTGGGGCCCTGTGCCGCAGCCGCTTTTTTTGGCATATTTTTGTTGTTTTTTTACGAAACCTGAGGAAATACACATGTCCAAGATCGTTAAAGTGATCGGTCGTGAAATCATCGACTCCCGTGGTAACCCGACCGTTGAGGCCGAAGTTCACCTGGAAGGTGGTTTTGTTGGTATGGCAGCCGCTCCGTCTGGCGCGTCCACCGGTTCCCGCGAAGCGCTGGAACTGCGTGACGGCGACAAGAGCCGTTTCCTGGGTAAAGGCGTGCTGAAAGCCCTCGAAGCCGTAAACGGCCCGATCGCTCAAGCTCTGCTGGGTAAAGATGCCAAGGATCAGGCCACTGTCGACCAGATCATGATCGACCTCGACGGTACCGAGAACAAATCCAAGTTCGGCGCCAACGCCATCCTGGCTGTTTCCCTGGCTAACGCCAAAGCTGCCGCTGCTGCCAAAGGCATGCCGCTGTACGCCCACATCGCCGAGCTGAACGGCACCCCGGGTGTCTACTCCATGCCGCTGCCGATGATGAACATCATCAACGGTGGTGAGCACGCCGACAACAACGTCGACATCCAGGAGTTCATGATCCAGCCGGTTGGCGCCAAGACCCTGAAAGAAGCTGTGCGCATGGGCGCTGAAGTGTTCCACAACCTGGCCAAGGTGCTGAAGTCCAAGGGCTACAACACTGCCGTTGGTGACGAAGGTGGTTTCGCTCCGAACCTGAAATCCAACGCCGAAGCGCTGGAAGTGATCGCCGAAGCCGTTGCCGCTGCCGGTTACAAACTGGGCACCGACATCACCCTGGCCATGGACTGCGCTGCTTCCGAGTTCTACGACGCAGAGAAGAAAGAGTACAACCTGAAAGGCGAAGGTCGCATCTTCACCTCCAACGGTTTCTCCGACTTCCTGGCTGACCTGACCACCAAGTTCCCGATCGTTTCCATCGAAGATGGCCTGGACGAATCTGACTGGGAAGGTTTTGCCTACCAGACTGCTGAACTGGGCAAGAAAATCCAGATCGTGGGTGACGACCTGTTCGTAACCAACACCAAGATCCTGAAGCGCGGTATCGACAACGGCATCGCCAACTCCATCCTGATCAAGTTCAACCAGATCGGTTCCCTGACCGAAACCCTGGCTGCCATCAAGATGGCCAAAGACGCTGGCTACACTGCCGTCATCTCCCACCGCTCCGGTGAGACCGAAGACGCGACCATCGCCGACCTGGCCGTTGGTACCGCTGCTGGCCAGATCAAGACCGGTTCCATGAGCCGTTCTGACCGTGTTGCCAAGTACAACCAGCTGATCCGTATCGAAGAAGCGCTGGGTGCCAAGGCTCCGTTCCGTGGTCTGAAAGAAGTGAAGAACCAGGCTTAATTTTCGCCTGCTTCCACGCTGTGCAAAGCCCCGCCAATCGGCGGGGCTTTTTTGTTTCTGCCGCCGCCACGGCGGGTTTCTGCATTTTTTATTCCGGCCCAACCCATCCGGGGCACAGGCTTTCTTTTGTCTTGCCTGCGAATATGGGAAACTAGGCCGCTTGAAGGAGACTCAGTGCATGCGGCTACTCACTCTTATCCTGCTTCTCCTGTTGGGGGGGCTTCAATATGACCTCTGGCTGGGGAAGAACGGCCTGTCTGACTATCATGAGCTGTCCGATGCCATCACCCGGCAGCAGCAGGACAATCTGGTACTCAAGGATCGCAACAACCTGATTTATCGCGAGATCGACGATCTGACCTCGGGCCTGGAAGCCATTGAGGAGCTGTCACGCAACGATCTTGGCTACATCAAGCAGGGCGAGACCTTCTATCGGATCATCCCCAAGGACAAAGACAAGGGTTCCAGCTCCGGAGACGCAGCCTACGATGACTGATCTCCGCCCCGGGCTGACCGCCATCGTCCCGGCCGCGGGCATCGGCAGCCGAATGGGGGCCGAGTGCCCCAAACAGTATCTGCAGTTGGCGGGTCGAACCATTCTGGAACATACCCTGACCCGGCTGCTCTCCCATCCAGCCATCGCTCAGGTGATCGTGGCACTGGCTCCCCATGACCGTTGGTTCGACACCCTGGCCGTGGCCGCCGATCCGAGGATCCTGCGAGTGGAAGGGGGCGCCGAGCGGGCCTTTTCCGTTCTCAATGCGTTGCATGTGGCCGCAGGGGAGTGGGTACTGGTGCACGACGCCGCCCGCCCCTGTCTGACCCACGGCGATCTCGATGCCCTGATTGCCACCGCCATGGCCTGTGATGGTGCCATCCTCGGCAGCCGGGTGCGCGACACCATGAAGCGCTCCGACGGAGCGGGCAACATCCTCGCCACCGTCGATCGCGAGCAGCTCTGGCATGCCCTGACCCCCCAGATGTTTCCCACCCGTCCTCTGCTGCGGGCACTGGAAGAGGGGCTGGCGCTGGGGGCCACCATCACCGACGAGGCCTCCGCCATGGAGCGTGCCGGTTTCACGGTGCGGATGGTGGAAGGACGAGCCGACAATATCAAGGTGACCCGGCCGGAGGATCTCTCTCTGGCGGGGCTCTATTTGCAGCAACAGAACGCGCGCCAGCCGGCGCAACCCGATTCACCCACAGAGGAGCTGGCATGATCCGGATTGGACATGGTTTTGATGTACACAAGTTTGGTGGGGTTGGCCCCTGCATGCTGGGCGGGGTGGCGGTGCCGTATGAGCAGGGCCTGCTGGCTCACTCCGATGGTGACGTGGTGCTGCACGCGGTGAGCGATGCGCTGCTCGGCGCCATCGGGGCCGGCGATATCGGCCGTCACTTTCCCGATACTGCGGCCGAGTTCAAGGGGATCGACAGCCGCATCCTGCTGCGAGACGTGTTTGCACGGGTGCAGCAGTCGGGCTATGCCATCGGCAACCTGGATGTGACCATCATTGCCCAGGCACCCAAGATGGCGCCGCATATCGAAGCCATGTGCGCCGTGCTGGCCGCCGATCTGCAATGTGATTTGAACCGGGTGAACGTCAAGGCGACCACCACCGAACAGCTGGGATTCACGGGGCGCAAGGAAGGGATCGCCACCGAAGCCGTCGTCTTACTGGTGAAACAATAATGCTGGAACAACTTGCCTATCTGCACGGGGCGCCCACCGCCCGTGGCATTCTCAAGGCGCAAGCCGCCGATTTCGTGGTCAATGAAGATCTCGGGTTTGAACCCTGCGGCGAGGGGGAGCACATCTTCGTCAGGGTGCGTAAAACCGGGGAAAATACCGCCTGGGTGGCTGGCCTGCTGGCCGATGCAGCCGGGGTCAACCGCAATGCGGTGACCTGGGCCGGGCTGAAAGACCGCCACGCGGTGACCGAACAGTGGTTCGGCATTCATCTGCCGGGCAAGGCGGAACCTGATCTCTCCGTCATCGAGAGCGACAGCATCCAGATCTTGCAGGTGAAGCGCCACAACAAGAAGCTGCGGGTCGGCTATCTCAAGGGCAACCACTTCACCCTGCGCCTCACCGGGCTGGAGCAGGCCGACGGTCTGGAATCCCGCCTGCAGGCCATCGCGGAGCAGGGGGTGCCCAACTATTACGGCGAGCAGCGTTTCGGCCGGGGCGGCAACAACCTGGAGGCGGCCAAGGCGATGTTCGCCGGCAAGCGGATCAAGGATCGCAACAAGCGCTCCCTCTATCTCTCCGCTGCTCGCAGCATGCTGTTCAATGCCATCGTCAGTGCCCGCATCGAGCAGGGACTGGCCCATCAGCTGCTGGCCGGCGACTGTGTGATGCTCAAGGGCAGCCACTCCATCTTCAGCGAAGAGGGCGTGACCCCTGAGCTGGCGGCGCGTCTGGCCTCCGGCGACGTACAGCTCACCGCGCCCCAGTGGGGCCGTGGCCGGTTGGCCAGCCAGGGTGCCGCCGCCGAGTTCGAGCAAAGCGTGCTGGCCCCCTATCACGATTGGTGTGACGGCCTGGAAAAAGCCGGGCTGGACCAGGACCGCCGCCCGCTGCTGCTCAAGCCGCAAGCCATGAGCTGGCAGCTGGAGGGGGCCGTGTTGACCCTGTCGTTCTTCCTGCCGGCCGGGGCGTTTGCCACCAGCGTGGTGCGCGAGTTAATGCAGGCCGAAGAGGCCGATCATGGTTTCAGGAATCAGTCCGATGAGAATTCTGGTCAGTAATGATGACGGTGTGCATGCGGAGGGCATAAGAGCCCTCAGCGAGGCGCTGGCTGCCTGTGGCGAGGTCATCGTGGTGGCGCCGGATCGCAATCGCAGCGGGGCGAGTCATTCCCTGACGCTGGAAGTGCCGCTGCGGGTCACCCGCATCGCCGAAACCGGATATCATGCGGTGAAGGGAACGCCGACCGACTGCGTGCACCTGGCGGTCAACGAGCTGGTACGCCCGGAGCCTGACATGGTGGTAGCCGGCATCAACCACGGCGCCAATCTGGGGGATGACGTCATCTACTCGGGCACGGTGGCGGCGGCAACCGAGGGACGCCACCTCGGCTTCCCCTCGCTGGCCATCTCGCTGGTAGGCAAGACCCATTTCGCCACGGCGGCCCACTACGCCGCCCAGCTGGTGAGGGGCATGATGGTGCACCCGCTGCCCGCCGATCAGATCCTCAACGTCAATGTGCCGGACCTGCCCCTCGACCAGATCAAGGGGATCAGGGTGACACGCCTTGGCAACCGCCACCGGGCGGAGTCGGTCATATGCAGCGAGGATCCCCGTGGCCAGCCCATCTACTGGATTGGCCCGCCCGGCAGCCAGCAAGATGCGGGCGAAGGTACGGATTTTGCCGCCATCGAGCAGGGCTACGTCTCGATCACCCCCCTGACCATCGATATGACTGCCTACAGCAGTCTGGCGGGGCTGGGGGCTTGGTTGGACCTGCAGGGATGAAGGTGTGATAGTACAGCGCCTGTTAAACCAGCTGATCGCGCAGGACATTCGCGATTTCCGCGTACTCGCGGCGATTGCCAAGGTGCCGCGCCAGCTGTTCGTGGATGAAGCCATGGCCCACAAGGCCTGGGACAATACGGCGTTGCCCATCGGCCACGGTCAGACCATCTCGCAACCCTACATGGTGGCGCGGATGACCGAGCTGCTGATCCAGAACGATCCGGCCCATGTGCTGGAGATCGGCACTGGCTCGGGTTATCAGACGGCGGTGCTGGCTCATCTGGTGGAGCACGTCTACACGGTGGAGCGGATCAAGTCTCTGCAGTTCCAGGCCCGGCGCCGGCTGCGTCAGCTCGATCTGCACAATGTTTCCGCCAAGCACGGCAATGGTTGGCTGGGCTGGCCCAACAAGGGGCCCTTCGACGCCATTCTGGTGACGGCTGCCGCCAGCGAGGTGCCGACGGCCCTCACTGACCAGCTGGCCGACGGTGGCCGGCTGGTGTTGCCGGTGGGGGACAGCCAGCAGACCCTGCAGCTGATCGAGCGGTCGGGCTCCCAGCTGACCAGCCGGATCCTGGAGCCGGTCCGTTTCGTCCCCCTGATTGACGGAGATGTCGAGTGAAGTTGTTTTCCCGCCTCTATGTGCTGGTGATGCAGTGGGCTCGCCACAAGTATGCCCCCTGGTATCTGGCGATCACCGCCTTCATCGAGTCGGTGTTCTGGCCCATTCCGGTGGACGTGATGTTGGCCCCCATGGCGCTGGCCAGACCGCACAAGGCCTGGCACTACGCCGCACTGGCGACCCTGTTCTCGGTGCTGGGCGCGCTGTTCGGCTATCTGCTCGGTTATGCCCTGTGGGAGCCGGTGGTCCAGCCGCTGGTGGTCTCGGTGGGCTATGAAGACAAGATTGCCCTGGCCCGGCAATGGTTCGAGCAGTGGGGCATCTGGGTGATTTTTATTGCCAGTTTCACGCCGCTCCCCTACAAGGTGTTTACCGTGACGGCCGGCCTGTTGCAAATGGCACTGCTGCCCTTCATCGTGACCTCGCTGATCGGGCGTGGCATGCGCTTTTTCCTGGTGGCAGGTCTGATGCGCTGGGGTGGCGAGAAGATGGAGCGCAAGCTGATGCACTATGTGGATGTGCTGGGTTGGCTCTGTATTGGTTTGGCCGTTGTGGCCTATTTCTGGTTTAGTCGTTAAAGGATCCACTATGCGTTCGCGTGTTTGGCAAGGAAGCAGTGTCGTCGTGTTGTCATGGCTGCTGCTCGCTTGCTCTTCCAGTAAGACTGCTGCTCCGGTACAAGGATTGGGCAATGATGGTCTCGTCTCTACCATTCCGGCTCGCCAGATAGCGGCCCAGCCCGCCATTCAGGGCAACAGCTACACGGTGAAAAAAGGGGACACCCTCTACTCCATCGCCTTCAATTCGGGCAATGACGTGCCCTCGCTGGCCAGTCTCAACGGCATCAGCCCCCCCTACAACATCTATCCGGGTCAACAGATCCGGCTCGATGCCTCCGGCAGCACCATGGCCGTTGCGCGCAGTGCAGGCACCTATCAGGTCCGTCCTGGGGACACGCTGAGCAGCATTGGCCGCCAGTTTGGCATGTCGAATCAGACTCTGGCACAAAGCAACAATCTGCAGGCGCCCTTTGCCCTGCAGGTCGGGCAGGTGCTGAATGTGCAGTCCGCCAGCAGCGGCAGTGGCCAGATGGTGGCGGCGACCCGCCCGGTGGTGACCCAGAGCTCCGGCCCCAAACCCCTGGCGCCAGCGCCCTCAGGTACGACCACTCCATTTATCAAACAGAAAACGATTGCTCAGCCATCTTCAAAAGAATACGCTCAGGTAAAAGAACAAAAATCAGACAATTCCTACAGCAAGCTATCTTGGCACTGGCCTACCAAGGGTCGGATCGTCGAAGGTTTCTCTGTTGCAGAACAGGGTAACAAGGGCATAGATATCGCTGGTCAGAAGGGGCAACCCATCTACGCGGCGAGCGGCGGCAAGGTCGTCTATGCCGGTAGCGCGTTGAGGGGTTATGGCAAGCTGATCATTCTCAAACATGATGATGACTACCTTTCTGCTTACGCCCACAACGACGAGTTGCGAGTGAAGGAAGGGGACAGCGTCAAAGGCGGATCAGTCATTGCCAACATGGGTAGCACGGACGCGCCGGATGTGCGATTGCACTTTGAAATCCGGTACAGAGGCAAGTCGATTAACCCGATGAGCCATTTGCCAAAGCGTTAGACCCAGAGAGTTAAGTCTTACTCTGGTGCCGGTCAGGGAGACACGCCATGAGCCAAGAACAACTGGTTATGCAGGATGCAGAGTTAGAGTTCGACGAAGAGCTGGAGACCCACGAAGAGGAAGAAGTTCAGGAAGTCGCGGCCGAGGCCGAAGAGACGATTTCCGATGAACTGATGGCACCTGAACTGAACAAGGTGATGGACGCCACCCAGCTCTATCTCGGGGAGATTGGCTTCTCCCCGCTGCTCACCGCCGAAGAAGAAGTCTATTACGCCCGTCGTGCCTTGCGAGGTGACAAAGCCGCCCGCAAGCGCATGATCGAGTCCAATTTGCGACTGGTGGTCAAGATCGCCCGTCGCTACAACAATCGCGGCCTGGTGCTGCTCGATCTTATCGAAGAGGGCAACCTCGGTCTCATCCGCGCAGTCGAGAAATTCGATCCCGAGCGTGGCTTCCGCTTCTCTACCTATGCCACCTGGTGGATCCGTCAGACCATAGAGCGGGCCATCATGAATCAGACCCGTACCATTCGTCTGCCCATTCATGTGGTCAAAGAACTGAACGTCTATCTGCGCACCGCCCGCGAACTCTCCCATCGGCTCGATCATGAACCGACGGCGGAAGATATCGCTTTCGCGCTGGATCGCTCGGTAGATGATGTGAATCGCATGCTCAAGCTCAACGAGAAGATCACCTCGGTCGATACCCCTATCGGTGGCGATCGCGACAAGGCGCTGCTGGATGTGCTCTCCGACGAGCGCGGCATGGGCCCTGAGCTGGAGTCCCAGGATGACGACATGCGCGCCAGCATAGTGCACTGGCTGGAGGAGCTGAACCCCAAGCAGCGCGAGGTGCTGGCCCGTCGCTTCGGTCTGCTCGGCTATGAGCCGGCGACTCTGGAAGACGTGGGCGCCGAGATTGGACTGACCCGCGAGCGGGTTCGCCAGATCCAGGTAGAAGGGCTGCGCCGCTTGCGGGAGATCCTGCTGGGGCAGGGACTCTCCATCGAGGCGCTGTTCCGTACCAACTAATGGCTGTGAGAGCGAAGATCCTTACCAAGCAAAACAAAAAGGGGCCGAAGGCCCCTTTTTCATGCTGACTGGATCCGCTGGATCAAACCGGATCCAGGGTATCCAGCGGCCAGCGTGGCACGGCCTTGACTGCCAGTGGCTCGAACACCCCGGCTTTCAGGCGCTGCATGCCGGCATAGGCGATCATGGCGCCATTGTCGGTGCAATATTCGGTGCGCGGGTAGAACACTTCCCCCTTGAGGCTCTCCATCAGCTCGGCCAGCTGGGCGCGCAGATGACGGTTGGCGCTGACGCCGCCGGCCACCACCAGGCGATTGAGGCCGGTCTCCTTCAAGGCGCGGCGACACTTGATGGCCAGGGTGTCGACTACCGCGTCTTCAAACGCTCGGGCGATATCGGCGCGGGTCTGTTCATCATCACCGTTGGCGGCGATGGTGTTGGCGGCGAAGGTCTTGAGGCCGGAGAAGCTCATGTCGAGCCCGGGGCGGTCGGTCATGGGACGCGGGAAGGTGAAGCGCCCGGTGGTCCCCTTCTCCGCCAGCCGAGAGAGCAGCGGACCGCCTGGGTAATCCAGTCCCATCAGCTTGGCCGTCTTGTCGAAGGCTTCGCCTGCAGCATCATCGATCGACTCGCCCAGCAGCTGATAGCTGCCGATGCCATCGACCCGTACCAGCATGGAGTGACCGCCGGAAACCAGAAGCGCCACGAAGGGAAACTCGGGGGCTCGTTCTTCCAGCATGGGCGCCAGCAGGTGGCCTTCCATGTGGTGCACGGCAATGGCCGGTTTGTTCCAGGCCATCGCCAGCGAGCGGCCTATGGTAGCCCCCACCAGAATGGCGCCAACCAGGCCTGGACCTGCGGTGTAGGCGATGCCGTCGATGTCGTCCTTGCCCAGTCCCGCCTCTCGCAACGCGGCCTGGATCAAGGGGATCGTCTTGCGGACGTGATCCCGGCTGGCCAGCTCGGGAACGACGCCGCCGTAGTCCGCATGCAGCTTGACCTGGCTATACAACTGGTGGGAAAGGATCCCTTTTTGATCGTCGAAGATCGCGATCCCGGTTTCGTCACAGGATGTCTCTATGCCCAATACACGCATTGCTAAAAAATTTCACTGCTAAAATGAGACGGCTATGGTAACCTTCGCGGGTTTTTTAAACCAGAGCGATCTCTGCGGGTTTACTTTCATTCCCTGTCCAGAGTATAATTTCGCACCATTTTAAGACATGCTGATCGATTGAAGGTCAGCTAACAATTTATCACTGAGGTGAAAGGCACATGCCAGTAATCAAAGTCCGTGAAAATGAGCCGTTTGACGTTGCTCTGCGTCGCTTCAAGCGTTCTTGCGAAAAAGCCGGTATCCTGTCCGAAGTTCGTAGCCGTGAGTTCTACGAGAAGCCGACTACCATTCGCAAGCGTGCCAAAGCGTCTGCCGTTAAGCGTCACGCCAAGAAGCTGTCCCGCGAAAACGCACGTCGTATCCGCCTGTACTAATCAAGGGTTCATGCCGTGTCGCTGAAGGATCAACTCAAGGATCAACAAAAACTCGCCATGCTTGCCAAAGACAAGGCTCGCTTGGGAGCGATCCGTTTGTTGATGGCTGAAATCAAGCAACGTGAAGTTGATACCCGTGTCGAGCTCAATGATCAGGATATCCTCGCTGTGGTGACCAAAATGGTCAAACAGCGTCGTGATTCCATCAGTCAATTCGAAGCTGCCGGTCGCCAGGATCTTGCCGACAAAGAGTCCGCAGAGATCGTTGTGTTGCAGGAGTTCCTGCCGCAACAGCTGACCGCAGCCGAAATTGCCGCACTGATTGAGCAAGCCATCGCTGAAAGTGGTGCTGCCGTCATGGCTGACATGGGCAAAGTCATGGCTGTCTTGAAGCCGAAAATTCAGGGGCGTGCCGATGTCGGCGCCGTCAGTGCTCAGGTGAAAACCCGCTTGGCGTAACAGACAACTCTCTTGTTTGGTCAAAGAAGCCGTGCTTCCCTGGGAATGCGCGGCTTTTTTATTTTCTATGCAATGAAACAGGACGGTTATGGCAGGCAGGATCCCACAATCCTTCATCGATGATCTGCTCGTACGCACCGATATCGTCGAGTTGATCGACTCGCGGGTGCGGCTGAAGAAAGCCGGTAAGAACTACCAGGCTTGCTGCCCTTTTCATAACGAAAAAAGCCCCTCTTTTACTGTCAGTCAGGAGAAGCAGTTCTATCACTGCTTCGGTTGCGGCGCTCACGGCAATGCCATCGGCTTTGTCATGGAGTATGACGGGCTCGAATTTCCCGATGCCATTGAAGAGCTTGCCAGCCTGCATGGCATGCAGGTTCCCCGTGAGCAGACTGCAGGTGGGATGAGCAGCAGTCAACCTGCGGTCAGCAAGGATCTGTTCGAGCTGATGAACCAGATCGCCCGCTTCTACGAGAGCAATCTCAAGAGCGCGCCGCAGGCGGTGGAATACCTGAAGGGGCGCGGTCTGACCGGTGAAGTGGTCAAGCGCTTCAACATCGGGTATGCCTCTGCCGATTGGGATCAGGTGCGTCGGCGCTTTGGCGCCAGCCGGGAGCACGAGCAGTTGCTCATCTCGGGCGGCATGCTGATCACTCGTGACAGCGGTCCCGGCAGCTATGATCGCTTTCGCGATCGCATCATGTTTCCGATCCGTGACAAGCGTGGCCGGGTCATCGGTTTCGGTGGCCGGGTACTGGGGGAGGGGACGCCAAAGTATCTGAACTCGCCGGAAACACCCATCTTCCACAAGGGACGGGAGTTGTTCGGCCTTTACGAGGTCAAGCAGGCACACAAGGATCCGCGCCGGATCCTGGTGGTGGAAGGCTATATGGATGTGGTGGCGCTCGGCCAGTACGACATCGATTATGCGGTGGCGGCGCTGGGTACCGCGACCACCAGCGACCATATCCATACCCTGTTTCGCACCACGGCCGAGGTCGTTTGCTGCTACGACGGCGACAACGCTGGTCGGGAAGCGGCTTGGCGGGCGCTGGACAACGCACTCTCCCATCTGCAGGATGGGCGTGAACTCAAGTTCGTGTTTTTGCCGGATGGTGAGGATCCCGACTCGCTGGTGCGCCAGATCGGCAAGGAGGGATTCGAAGCTCTGCTTGACCAGGCCCAGCCCTTCGCCGATTTCATGTTTGAGCGCCTCGGACGCGATGCGGCACTTTCCGGTGAGGCTGGCAAGTTCGAAGTGGCCAACAAGGCCGCCGAGCTGATCCGGCGAGTCCCGGAAGGGTTCACGCGCGAGGGATTGATCACCCGCCTTTCCAGCATGATGCGCTGGGGCGAGAACAAGCAGCGGATCGCCGAACTGTTTGCCCGCAACAGTCAGCCGAAGGCCGAGCTCAACAAACCCAAGGCAGCCAAGTTGACGCCGCTGCGCCGGGCGCTGGCACTGATGGTGCAGTATCCGGCGATCACGGCCGAGTTGCCGGCCATGCCTGAACTGGCTGGACTGCGCCTGCAGGGCATCAGGTTCTTGCTGCAGTTGCATCAACAGATCCTGACTCAGCCCGGGGTCACGACGGGCATCCTGCTGGAGCACTGGCGTGGCACCAAAGAGGGAGAGATCCTGGCGCAACTGGCAATGCACGATCTGTTTGAAGAGGTAAAACTCGACCAGGAGCCGGATATTCTGGGAGAATTGCAGGATACTTTCGTCGGTTTCATCAACCTGTTCCTGAAGCAGCGTATCGAGGAATTGCAGGCCAAGGTGGCGCAGGAAGGGCTAAGCTCTGAGGAAACTCAGGAGCTGATGATGCTGATCAGAGAGGTGCAAATTGAGAAAAGAAATGAGAGTGGGGCTTGATATTTGAGTGATTAACCCCAATATGAATACCGTTGCCCGAATCGACGGGATTAAAAGCAAACATTTTATAACCGCCTGGCCCCGACAATACTGCGGGCAGGGGTTTCTCATGACCGACGCCGCAACCAGACATAGCATGTCTGGCGGTTTTCTATTAGAATTGGCTATTTGCGCAGCAGCGCACTGTACGCGCAACCTAGCAACACCAACCGGATGAGTTCTATGGAGCAAACCCCGCAGTCTCAGCTTAAACTCCTCGTTGCCAAAGGTAAAGAACAGGGCTACCTGACCTATGCCGAGGTGAACGATCACCTCCCGCAAGACATTGTCGACTCTGACCAGATCGAAGACATCATCCAGATGATCAACGACATGGGCATCCAAGTGGTGGAAAACGCCCCGGATGCCGATGACCTTATCATGGCTGAAGGTGGTACCGCCGATGAGGACGCTGCCGAAGCAGCGGCCCAGGCACTGGCATCTGTTGAATCCGAGATTGGTCGTACGACCGATCCCGTCCGCATGTACATGCGGGAAATGGGTACCGTCGAACTGTTGACTCGCGAAGGCGAAATCGACATCGCCAAGCGCATCGAAGACGGTATCAACCAGGTACAAAGCTCCGTCGCCGAGTACCCGGAAGCGATTACCTATCTGCTTGAGCAATACGACAAATACGAAGCGGAACAGCTGCGTCTGTCCGACATCATTTCCGGCTTCATCGATCCCAACGAGACCGATGACGTCGCCCCGACCGCTACTCATATCGGCTCCGAGCTCAGCGAAGAAGATCTGGCTGACGAAGATGAAGACGAAGATGAAGACGAAGACGGTGATGGCGATGACTCCGATGATGATGGCGACGGTGGTCCGGATCCGGAAGTCGCTCGCGAGAAGTTCGGTGATCTGCGCGCCCAGTACGAAGTAACTCGTCTCTCCATTCAGCAGAATGGTCGTGCGCACGAAGATACTCAGGCTGCGATTGCCCAGCTGGCCGATGTATTCCGTCAATTCCGCCTGATGCCCAAGCAGTTCGATCGCCTGGTCAACAACATGCGCGAGATGATGGAGCGAGTCCGCGTGCAGGAACGCATCATCATGAAACTCTGCGTTGAGCAGGCCAAGATGCCGAAGAAGACCTTCGTCGCGGCCTTCACCAACAACGAGTGCGAAACTGCCTGGTTTGAATACCAGAAGCAGGCCGGCAAGGCCTGGTCACCGCGTCTGGTCGAGATGGACGAAGATGTGCTGCGCGCCATCGGCAAGCTTCAGCAGATCGAGGAAGAGACCGGTCTGTCCATCGCCCAGATCAAGGACATCAACCGTCGCATGAGCATCGGTGAGGCCAAGGCCCGCCGCGCCAAGAAAGAGATGGTCGAGGCCAACTTGCGTCTGGTTATCTCCATCGCCAAGAAGTACACCAACCGTGGCCTGCAGTTCCTGGATCTGATCCAGGAGGGCAACATCGGTCTGATGAAGGCGGTAGACAAGTTTGAATACCGTCGTGGCTACAAGTTCTCGACCTATGCGACCTGGTGGATCCGTCAGGCCATTACCCGCTCCATCGCGGATCAGGCCCGTACCATCCGTATCCCGGTACACATGATTGAGACCATCAACAAGCTCAACCGTATCTCCCGTCAGATGCTGCAGGAGATGGGTCGTGAACCGAACCCGGAAGAGCTGGCCATGCGCATGGGCATGCCGGAAGACAAGATCCGCAAGGTATTGAAGATCGCCAAAGAGCCCATCTCCATGGAGACGCCCATCGGTGATGATGAAGATTCCCACTTGGGCGACTTCATCGAAGATACCACCCTGGCTCTGCCAGCGGATGCGGCCACCAGCGAGAGCCTGCGCAACGCCACCCGCGAAGTGCTGGCCGGCCTGACCGCCCGTGAGGCCAAGGTACTGCGCATGCGCTTCGGTATCGACATGAACACTGACCACACCCTCGAGGAAGTGGGCAAGCAGTTCGACGTTACCCGTGAGCGTATTCGTCAGATCGAAGCCAAGGCGCTGCGCAAGCTGCGCCACCCGAGCCGCTCCGAAGTACTGCGCAGCTTCCTGGACGAGTAATCCCGGGCGGGTCTACCCGTGACCGCTGCCAAAAAGCCCCGCCATGCGGGGCTTTGTTTTATCCGTGGTGACGGCGGCGTGAAGATGAGTCACGGAACCGCTTGAATATGGATGAAATCTCGCCAAGTGATTGATATGCCTATGGACGGGGTATCCGCCATCCCCTATAATCCACGCCGCAAACCAGTATCAATGGCCCCTTAGCTCAGTTGGTCAGAGCAGTCGACTCATAATCGATTGGTCGTGGGTTCAAGTCCCCCAGGGGCCACCATTTTCAGACAAAGCCGCTCTCTTGAGCGGCTTTGTCGTTTCTGCCGTTCACCGGCGCCGGCCCTTAGAGATGAGCTCCATAGTGCGGCCTATAACGCAGTACGAACAGCCAGAACTGGGCAAGGTTTCGCACCGTGAGGCATCGCAGAGCCTCGCTGTGGCGGCCCTCTTAACGAGGAAGGGATAGCCTGATCCTCTCGCCCGAGCCTGCCGGGCAGGCTGGTCATGTGATCATGCAGACCGGCTTGTGTGCGGTGGGCTGCTCGCGCCTTTTTTCGGCGTTGAGGGGGGGCATGGTTTGAAATGAGCCAGGACATGGCGCCAGAGCATCAGCCTACCGAAAGGCTGGAAGCAGTGGCATGGCGCCATAAAAAAGGCCTCCCGCCGATGGTGGGAGGCCTGGGACAGTACTCTGGGTCTGGTGACCGAGCGTATTGAGCCTTACTGGGCGTTCAGGCTGTAGGCCAGGGTCTGGTCGTTGAAGCGCACCACATAGACACCGACCACGGCCGTGGTGATGTCGGCGCCGGCCAGCTCGGCGACACCGTCCCTGTTGGTGTCGCCGTAGTTCTGGGTCCAGTCGCCCTTGACGTCGAACTTGAAGCGCTGAGCGCCGTTGCCATCGCCGCTACCGGTGAAGGTGACTCTGGCCTGCCAGAGGTGATCGCCTACCAGAGACATGGGGGTGGAGCCCCAGTTGTTGGTGGTGCCGCGAATGTTGAGGCTGGCGAAGTTCTTCGCGTAGCCGACGCTGACCGGGGTCAGGCTGTATTGCAGGGTCTGATCGTTGAAGCGTACCCGATACTGGCCGGTGACCGAGGTCAGGATGTCACTGCCGGCCAGTTCGGCCACCCCATCCTTGTTGGTGTCGCCATAGTTCTTGCTCCAGTCCCCCTTGACGTCGAACTTGAAGCGCTGGTTTGCCTGACCATCGAAGGTGACGAGAGCCTCCCACTGATTGTCGGCGACCAGCGTCATGGCAAGGGATCCCCAGGCATTGGGAGTGCCGCGGAAATTCAGGATGGGCAGCACGCTGGCGTAGGTGCCGTTGTCGTCGGTGACGGTCACGGTAGCGCTGGCACTGGCGGTCAACCCTTCTGCATCGGTCACGGTGACCGTCACGGTATGGGTACCCGAGGTATCGAACCGGACTGTCTCGGTGGCGGCGGTGCCGCCGCTGGACCAGCTGTAGCTCACCACGCCCCCGTCGTCGCGGGAGGCGGAGGCATCGAACACCACGCTCTCACCCGCCTTGACGCTGAGGGTCTTGGGAGAGAGGGCGGCGACCGGCGCCTGGTTGCTGGTGAGGGGGGTGACCGTGTAATGCAGATCGCTTTCGTTCAGGGTGATGCGGTAGCTGCCCGCCCCGCTGACCAGAATGTCCTTGCTGCTGCCCTTGTCGGCGATGCCATCCCCTTCGTTGTCGCCGTAGTTCTCGGACCAGTTGCCGAAGACGTCGAACTTGAAGCGCTGGGCGCCGGTGGCGTCACCGTTGCCGGTCAGGGTGAGGGTGGCTGACCAGACACGGTTGGCATCGACGGTCATGGGGGTATTGCCCCAGGCGTTGTGGGTACCGCGCAGGTTCATGCTGCTGAACTTGGTGCCCGGCAGGGCGGAACCACCGCAGGGGCTGGCCTTGGTACAACCGGCGATGATGGCGGCCGCCTTCATGCCGGGCACGTTCAGGCTGGCCTTGCCACTGCCGTCGACGGTGACATAGCCGCCGCTGCAGTAGTCATTGCCGCCCAAGAGGTTGCAGTACTCGCCAGCCGGCAGACCGGTCTGCAGCGAGGCCACCAGGCTGCCGCTCTCGTTGTTGATGGCGACGAAGCCCTTGTCACCGCGGCCGAAGGCGATCTGGTTGTTGCCGTTGTCCCACCAGTTGTTGACCGGCTGGCCTTCGGTCCGGTTGTGGAACAGGGCCATGTTCATGATGGTCGGCCGGCGCTGTTCGCAGTTCCACTGGCTGTCCGAGCAAGGTGTGCTGCCCGGTGCCCCCTTGTCGGTTTCATAGGTGCTCATGTTTTCGAAGCGATAGCCCGACATCACCTGCTTCCAGCCATAGGGCCAGGCCATCATGAAGGTGTTGGCCAGATCGTAGCGAGCACCGCTCATGAAGGTGAGCATGCCACCCCCGCCGTGGCCGCGTTCGCGGTCGTGGTTGACCACGAAGACGAAGGCCTTGTTGGAGGGGAGCAGGCCCCAGCTCTCGCCCAGCGTCTTGAGGTTCTTGATCTGGCCGTTGAAGTTGGCGGCGAGATCGGTGCCGTATTTGAAATCGGTGACGGTATCGATGTAGGTGTAGCGCCCGGGCTGGATGTCGGGAGACTCCCCGCCTGCGCCGATCACCTCCAGGTAGGCCCTGGGGCTGCCCGCCTTGTCGAGGATGGCCTTCACATCGGTCGGGGCCATGTGCTTGGCCGCATCGATACGAAAGCCCGCCACGCCCCAGCCGAGCAGGGTCTTCATGTAGGTGGCGATCTGATCCTGCACGTAGGGAGAGCCGGTATTGAGGTCCGGCATGCCGTAGAGGGCGCCGTTCCAGACGTTGTTGCTGTCACCGTAGTTGGTGATGTCGCCGCTGTGGTGGAAGTCGTTGTAGCCGAACTGGGGATACTGGTACTGCCCCGCGTTGTAGCTGCCGCCACCGGTGGCGGTGCCTGAGCCCGATGCCAGCTGGTTGAAGACGGCGTCGGCATAGACCTTGACCCCGGCTGCGTTGCAGCGGGCGATCATGCTTCTGAGTTCCGCCTCGCTACCGCCGAAACTGTTGAAATTCTTGAAGCTGACGGGTTGATAGACGGTCCACCAGACCTGGCTGCCTTGCTTGTGCTCGGCCGGTGGGGTGATCTGGACGCCCCCGAACCCCTTGGGTCCGAGCACGGTTTCGCACTCGTTGGCGATGTCGTTGAACTTCCATTGGAACAGGTGAACCATGACCCCTTCGGCGGTGGCAGTGTGGCTGAAAGAGCCGAGTGCCGCCGTCAGCAGGGCGGTTCGAAGCAGTGTGCTGTGCATGACGATTTTCCCTTCGATCTTGTTATTGACATATCACTGTCGTGTAGTCGAACGGACAACGAACAACCTCGTTCAGCTCAGTAGCATTCATGAAATTGAAGTGGTTGAAAATCGAACAGCCTGAATTAATTAAGAAATGTGAATGAAAATGCTTTCATGGCTCCTAGCGATGCAAGTGGCGAAAGAGAGGGCAAGAGCCGGGGACAGGTGGGTAGTGTGGGATCTGGGGAGTGGCAGAGCAATGAACAGGGGCCCAGCAGGGCCCCATGAGTATTCAGGCGTCGGATTCCTGCGGCAAGGCCCGGGCTTTGTCACGGCGCCTTGGCAACATGCGCTTCACCAGATTGCTGCGCTGGCGCCAGGAGGTGAACAGGATGGCCAGCAGGTGCAGCGCTATCATGCCCTGCAGGGCCCAGGTACACCAGACGTGCCAGTCGTCCGCCCCCAGCTCGAACCCCATCTCGGTATTCTGGAACCAGCCGGTGCCGGCGGTGGCCAGGATCAGCAGCCAGAGCGTCCAGACCGCCAGCTTGCCGCTGCCGTGGTGACCGGGGGCCGGTGGCGTGCGCTCGCGCAGCTCCACCGCTTGCTGGCGAAAATCTGCCCGGCTTGGGATGAGGGCTCGCAACCGGGCATGGCCCTTGGCAAACGAGAGCCCCCACGCCAGGCGCAGGCTGATCAGGGCGATGGCCAGGTAACCCAGCCGCTCGTGCCACTCCTCGCCCGCCTCGTTGAGCCAGAGGTTGCCGATACAGATGGCCGCCACACCCCAGTGGGTGAGGCGGACCAGACTATCCCAGTGGAAGGGATCAGCCTTTTTGCTTGGCATATTTGTGGTACTCCTTCTTCAGGTCGTTGACCTTGGCCAGGTGCTCGCGCGCCTTGGCTTCGTCACCCGCCTTGAGGGCTGCCAGGCTGGCATCCAGTTCGGTCTGCACTTCGTTCATGCCTTCCAGGAACTTCTCTTTCTTGGCGGCCGGCATGTTCTTCTGCTTGGCGATGTCGAACTGCGCCTTCATCTCGTTGATGTATTTTTCCATGGTGGCGGCATCGTCAGCCTTGACCGCCTGCTTGTAGTTGAAGCCGATCTTCTTCATCGGCTGTTCCAGCTCACCGGCCATGGCGGGCAGGGTCATCAGGCCAAACATCAGTGGCAGCAACAGGGGGCGAACAGTTTTCAACATGGGATTTCCTTATTTAAACGACATGCTTATCGATTCTAAGTGGCTTCTTATGAACCCTTGTTTGGATTCATTACAGGCATGATGCCATGACAGTGCGTGAACTGTTTGTGAATATTGCTGTTTTTTGTCACAAAGGGTAACAGGGAAGGGGGAGATGTAAGGAAGTTGCTGAGTCAAGCTAACCAGGCCATTCGGGCCATCTGCCGGGCTGCGTGACCGCGAGATACGCCGGATAAAGAGAGGGCCCTTGCGGGCCCTGTTGATTACTGCTGCTGTTCACGCTCGATGGCGCGCCAGCCGATGTCGTGGCGGTAGAAGACGCCGTCCCACTTGATGCGACCCGCCAGCTGATAGGCCCGGTTTTGCGCCTCGGCCACGCTGTGACCGAGGGCCGTGGCGCACAGCACGCGGCCACCGGCGGTCACCACGGTATCGCCTTCCAGTTGCGAGCCGGCGTGGAATACCTTCTCGCCGCTCGCCTCTTCCACCGGCAGGCCACTGATGGGCTTGCCCTGCTGGTAGTCGCCGGGGTAGCCGCCCGCCGCCAGCACCACGCCGATGGCGACGCGGGGGTCATAGATGGCTTCGACCTGATCCAGCTTGCCGGCACAGGCCGCCAGGCAGAGCTCCACCAGATCGGAGCGCATGCGCAGCATGATGGGCTGGGTTTCGGGATCGCCGAAGCGGCAGTTGAACTCGATCACCTTGGGATTGCCCTGGCCGTCGATCATCAGACCGGCGTAGAGGAAACCGGTGTAGACGTTGCCTTCGGCCGCCATGCCGCGCACGGTCGGCATGATCACCTGCTCCATCACCTTGCGGTGGACGTCGGCCGTGACCACGGGGGCGGGGGAGTAGGCGCCCATGCCGCCGGTGTTGAGGCCGGTATCACCATCACCGACCCGTTTGTGATCCTGGCTGGTGGCCATCGGCAGCACATGCTCGCCGTCCACCATGACGATGAAGCTCGCCTCTTCCCCGTCCAGAAACTCCTCGATCACCACCCGGGCCCCGGCGTCGCCAAAGGCGTTGCCGGAGAGCATGTCGCGGACCGCCTCTTCCGCCTCGCTCAGGGTCATGGCAACGATCACCCCCTTGCCGGCGGCCAGGCCGTCAGCCTTGATGACGATGGGGGCGCCCTTCTCGCGCAGGTAGGCCAGCGCCGGCTCCACCTCGGTGAAGTTCTGGTACTCGGCAGTCGGGATGGCGTGGCGGGCCAGAAAATCCTTGGCAAACGCCTTGGAACCTTCCAGCTGGGCGGCGGCGGCGGTCGGGCCGAAGATGGCCAGCCCCTCGGCGCGGAACGCATCGACCACCCCTTTCACCAGCGGCGCTTCCGGCCCGACGATGGTCAGACCGATGCGCTGCTCCTTGGCAAACGCCAGCAGGGCCGGGATGTCGGTGGCCGAGATGGCCACGTTCTCGAGGCTCCCTTCATGGGCGGTGCCGGCATTGCCGGGGGCGACGAAGACCCGGGTCACCAGAGGGGATTGCTTGGCCTTCCAGGCCAGGGCGTGTTCACGGCCGCCGTTGCCAATGATCAGTACTTTCATCGTATCGCTCGCTTCTATTCGGGGTCACGGGCGGGCCTGGGGCCTGCGCCGGTGAAAATAGCCAGGTGAAAAGAGACAACAAAAGGGCCGCCGGCGGCGGCCCTGATCCATCAGTGACGGAAGTGGCGCATGTTGGTGAACAGCATGCACATGCCGTGTTCGTCGGCGGCGTCGATCACCTCCTGGTCGCGCATCGAGCCACCGGGCTGGATGACGCAGGAGATGCCGGCTGCCGCTGCCGCGTCGATGCCGTCGCGGAACGGGAAGAAGGCGTCGGAAGCCATGACGGAGCCCGCCACGGTCAGCCCTTCATCCTCGGCCTTGATACCGGCGATCTTGGCGGAGTAGACGCGGCTCATCTGGCCGGCGCCGACGCCGATGGTCTGGCCGTCTTTGGCATAGACGATGGCGTTGGATTTGACGAACTTGGCCACCTTCCAGCAGAACAGCAGGTCGTTCAGTTCGGCATCGGTGGGCTGACGCTTGCTGACCACCTTCAAATCCCCGAGCGTCACCATGCCAAGGTCGCGCTCCTGCACCAGCAGCCCGCCGTTGACGCGCTTGAAGTCAAAGCCTTGCGCCGGCGCGGTCCACTGACCGCACTCGAGCAGCCGCACGTTCTGCTTGGCGGCGACCGCGTCGCGGGCAGCCTGGCTGACGGTGGGGGCGATGATCACCTCGACGAACTGGCGCTCGACGATGGCCTTGGCGGTGGCGCCATCCAGTTCACGGTTGAAGGCGATGATGCCGCCAAACGCGGAGGTGGGGTCGGTCTGCCAGGCGCGCTCGTAGGCGCTCAGCAGATCGCTGCCGATGGCCACGCCGCACGGATTGGCGTGCTTGACGATGACGCAGGCCGGCTGGTCGAACTCTTTGACGCACTCCAGCGCCGCGTCGGTGTCGGCGATGTTGTTGTAGGAGAGGGCCTTGCCCTGCAGCTGGGTGGCACTGGCCACCGAGCCCGGTGCGGCCTGCTCTTCGGCATAGAAGGCGGCGGCCTGGTGGCTGTTCTCGCCGTAGCGCATGTCCTGCTTCTTGATGAACTGGCTGTTGAAGGTGCGCGGGAAGCGAGACTCCTCGTCACCCTCCTTGTTGTCACCGTAAGAGGGAACCATGGTGCCGAAGTAGTTGGCGATCATGCCGTCGTAGGCAGCGGTGTGTTCGAAGGCGGCAATGGCCAGATCGAAACGGGTGGCCAGTTTCAGGCTGTTGCCGTTGCCATCCATCTCGCGGATGACGCGGTCATAGTCGGCAGCCTTGACCACGATGGCCACATCTTTGTGGTTCTTGGCGGCGGAGCGAACCATGGTCGGGCCGCCGATGTCGATGTTCTCGACCGCATCGGCCAGGGTACAACTGGGCTTGGCGACGGTCGCGGCGAAGGGATAGAGGTTGACCACGACCATGTCGATGGGGGAGATAGCGTGCTGGGCCATGATGGCGTCGTCTTGCTCGCGTCGGCCGAGAATGCCGCCGTGGACCTTGGGATGCAGGGTCTTGACCCGGCCATCCATCATTTCAGGGAATCCCGTGTAATCGGAGACCTCAGTCACCGGCAGACCGGCGTCGGCCAGCAGCTTGGCGGTACCGCCGGTGGAGAGCAGGGCCACGCCACGTTCGTTGAGTGCCTTGGCAAATTCCAGGATGCCAGTCTTGTCAGACACACTCAGCAGTGCACGGCGAATGGGTCGAGCTTGTTCCATCACACTATCGTCCTCAGCATAACGGGGACCGTTCCATGGGAGGCGAGGCTCAACACAGAGAGTCCCCAAATAAATGGAAGTGGGGGATTTCGCAAACCGCTCTCGCCTGAAAAACCTGCCGACAGGCAAAAGCGTTTTAGGAAATGCCCGCTTGACGCGACGCTCTCTTGTGGGCGCGTATTCTACACAAAAAATGTGACCCGTGGTGGATTTTTTAAAGTGACAAAGCCTTGTCTGGTGCGGTGTTAAACGTTTTCTGGTTGGTTTTTGTGAAACGTTTGTCTTTTCAGTCTCTTGATGGCAAAAGGGTGGCCGCGTCCTCTTTCCTGCTGCCGGCTGGCAATCGCCGGGCAAAGGGGCGATAGTGGGGGCCGGTTGTGGCTGTGTGCAAATTCAACGGGAGAAAAGGCATGTATCGGATCGGGGAGCTGGCCAAGGCGTGCGGGGTGAAGGCGGATACCCTGCGTTTTTACGAGAAGAATGGTCTCATCTCGCCAGGCATCCGCAACGAGTCCGGCTATCGCCTCTATGGCGAGCAGGACAAGCGGCGGCTGGAGTTCATCATCCGCGCCAAGTCGGTGGGGTTCTCGCTGGCCGACATCGGCGAACTGCTGGATCTCGATACCAACAAGGCCAAGGTCACCTGTCAGGAGGTGAAGGCGGTGGCCGACACCAAGCTCGAACAGGTGGAGCAGAAGATCGTCGAGCTGACCCGTTTTCGCGACAACCTGCGCGAGCTCTCCAACATCTGCTGCGGCGGCCCGCGCTCGGCGGAGCACTGCGCCATCCTCGAGACGTTGGAGTCCGGCGCCCCCTCCCGTCATGAGCACCACGACCATGAGCACTGAGCTTCACCGGCCCCGGGTATCCGCCTTTCTCGCTCTCTCCCTCGACGGCTTCATTGCCGGGGAGGGGGGCGATCTGGCCTGGCTTGAGCTCTACAACGGCGACTCCCAGGAAGAGACCGGCTACAGCGCGCTGATGGCCAGCGTTGATACCCTGCTGATGGGGCGCAACAGCTACGACACTGTGCTGGGCTTTCCCGAGTGGTTTTATGGCGACAAGCCGGTGGTGGTATTGACCCACAGACCCGCCGCTCCCCGTGAGCATGTCTCCTTCCAGCAGGGGGCGCTGGCGCAGGTGCTGGACGAGCTGTGGCAGGCGGGCAGCCGCCATCTTTATCTGGATGGCGGCGAGGTGGTCAGGCAGGGACTGCAGGCCGCGCTGGTGGACGAGCTGATCCTGTTCTGGGTGCCGGTCACCCTGGGGGGCGGGGTGCCGCTCTTTGCAGGGCTGCTGCCTGGCGCGCTGGTACCGGTGTCGAGCAGCGTGCTGCCGAGCGGGCTGGTGCGGGTCGTCTATCAACCGGCCTGAGGAGCCCGCCAGCCCCCTTGCAGGCAGGCCGGGAGAGGTGCACAATCGGCACGTTTTTTCGCCGCCAGCCCCGGATCTGTGGTGGCAGGGGCGATGGGCAAACACGACCAACCGCATCAAGGAGCCGATATGGCCAAGAAGAAGGTGACCCGGGTCACCACCGAGCCCGCCTGCGAACATCAGCGTGGCATCATTCAGGACAACCACCTCAAGGCACTGGTGACCTCCCCCCTGTTCCAGGCCCGGGTCGAACCGAGCAAGAAAGGCAAGGGCAGCTATCAGCGCAAGGCCAAGCACGGCAAACGGTGGGAGCCCGGCCAACAGCAGATGGTAAGCGTCTGCTGCTGAGCGGGTTCATGCCGTAAGGTATCAGCTAAAACAATCAGGACGCCAATGGCGCCCTGATTGTTTTTCTATTCGCTGGTGCTGATTCACTCTCTTGCTGCAAGAGAGTGAATCCGTGCTCACTCGTCCATAAAGAGCTCGAGCAGCACGTTGAGATAGCGATGGCCGAGGGACGTGAGCTGCCAGCTGTCGCCGAGATCCTCGATCAGCTCCTTGCTCTGGGCGATGGTCAGCATGGTCTCTACCCGTTCCAGCGACAGCCCGGTATAGGCCTCGAACTCCGCCTTGGGGGCCGGTTCAAACAATCTGAACCGGTTCATGAAGTACTCGAGCGGCAGATCATCCGTACTTACCTGCCATTGCTCGTCCAGATAGGGGCGGCTCGGGTCCAGATAACCTTTCGGGTGCTTCACCTTGGCGCTGCGCAGGATCTGCTGGTTGGCGAGATCCGTCACCTTGCCGTGGGCGCCGCAGCCGATCCCCAGATAGTCGCCGAAGCGCCAGTAGTTGAGGTTGTGGCGGCACTGGTAGCCCGCCTTGGCATAGGCCGAGATCTCGTACTGCTGATAGCCGTGGGCGGTGAGCATGGCGTGACCCTGCTCGTAGATGTCCCACAGGGTGTCATCCTCCGGCAGGGTGGGCGGCTTGGAGGCAAAGGCCGTGTTCGGCTCTATGGTGAGCTGATACCAGGAGAGGTGCGGCGGTGCGCAGTCGATGGCTTGCTGCAGATCCGAGAGTGCGTCCGCCAGGCTCTGATCCGGCAGGCCGTGCATCAGATCCAGGTTGAAGGTGGGCAGTTTGATGGCGTGAGCCAGTGCGGCGGCCTTGCGCGCCTCTTCCGGGCCGTGAATGCGGCCGAGCCGGGTCAGCTTCTCCTGCTGGAAGCTCTGCACCCCGATGGAGATGCGGTTGATGCCGGCCCGCTGGAAGCCGGCGAACTTGTCCGCCTCCACCGTGCCCGGGTTGGCCTCCATGGTGATCTCGCAGTCCGCAGTGAGTTCGATGCGCGCGCGCACCCCGTCCAGCAGCGTCTGCATGGCCTCCACGGAGAGCAGGCTCGGCGTGCCACCGCCGATGAAGATGGAAGAGAGGGGGCGCCCCTGGGCCCAGTGCAGGTCTTGCTCCAGATCCTCCAGCAGGGCGGCCACGTACTCGAGGTGGGGCAGCTCCCCCTTCTGGGCGTGGGAGTTAAAGTCGCAGTAGGGACACTTCTGGACACACCAGGGCACGTGGATATAGAGGGAGAGGGGCGGCAGTTGCAGCATGGGGTTTCCAGTATTCAAAAAATCATCAGGGGTCGGGTTGCCCTTGTCGTCGATGACAACGGGCCGGGGCGCCGCGAACGAAACGGGGGCCGACGGCCCCCATTGTAGATGACAACGCGGCGGGAGACAGCGCTTTAGTTGACCGCCGCCAGGGCCGCTTTGAGCTTGGCCAGCGCCTGGCCGCGATGGCTGAGCTGGTTCTTGAGCTCGGCCGGCATCTGGGCCGAGGTGCAGTCGTGATCGGGCACGAAGAACACCGGGTCATAGCCGAAGCCGTGCTGACCGCGCGGTTCGTCGATGATCATCCCTTCCCAGCTGGCCTGGCAGATGATGGGGGTGGGATCGTCGGCGTGGCGCATGTAGACCAGCACGCACCAGAAACGGGCGCTCTTGAGATACTCGGGGGCGCCTTTCAGCTCGCCCAGCAGTTTGTCGATGTTGTCCTTGTCGCTGGCACCCTCACCGGCAAAGCGGGCGGAGTAGACGCCGGGACGGCCGTGCAGCAGATCCACTTCCAGGCCGGAGTCGTCGGCAACCGCCGGCAGGCCGGTGATGCGGGCGGCGTGGCGGGCCTTGATGATGGCATTCTCGACGAAGGTGGTGCCGGTCTCTTCGGCATCGGAGACCGCAAACTCGCTCTGTGGGATCACCTGGATCTTCATATCGGCCAGCATGGCGGCCAATTCCTTCACCTTTTTCTGGTTCCCTGTTGCCAGGACAAGCTTGTTCATCGAGCACCTCCGCAAAAATAATCTGCGCATTCTATGCGGGGCTGGCGCCCAGGAAAAGCGCCAATTGCCCTGGATCACCCTCACCGGGGTCATGGCAAGATGCGGATAAAATGAATGTTTCCTGAATGGAATAACAGAAGTGATTAAATACCATTTCAATTCATTACTGTGAGCCAGTAGACTCGCGCCCCAATCTATTTTCCCCATGCCACGAGGTGACTGATGCCATTGATTCTTTTGCTTGTCCTACTGGTGCTGTTCAGTCCGCTGGCCATCGACATCTACCTGCCCGCCATCCCGCAGATGGCCGAGCAGCTGGGGGCCGAGGTGACCCTGATGCAGGGCACCATCACCTGGTTCCTGTTCAGCATGGGACTGGGGCAACTGCTGGTGGGGCCGCTGGCCGATCGCTACGGCCGCAAGCCCATCGCCCTGGGCGGCGTGTTGCTCTACGGTCTGAGCGCCTTGGGGGCCGGCTTTGCCGCGAGCCTGGGCGAGCTGATGCTGGCGCGGGTGCTGCAGGGTTTTGGCGCCTGTGCCACCTCGGTGGCCGCCTTCTCGGTGGTGCGTGACAGCTACGGCCCCAAGAAGAGCGGTCAGATGATCTCCTACCTGAACGGTGCCATCTGCTTTATTCCGGCGCTGGCCCCCTTGCTCGGTGGCTGGCTCACCGCCAAGGCGGGCTGGTCGGCCAACTTCTGGTTCATGGCCGGTTATGCGGTCATCGTCGGTAGCTGGCTGCTGTGGCGGATGCCGGAGACCCGTCCGGAAGAGACCAGCAGCAGCGGCCCGCTCATCAGCTGGTCGCGCTACAGCCCGGTGCTGCGCTCCCCGAGCTTCCTGTTCAACGCGACGCTGTGCATGCTGGCGATGGCGGTGATCCTGGCCTATGTCACCGCGGCGCCGGTGCAACTGATGGTGAAGCTGGGGCTGGACATGAGCGGCTTCAGCTACTGGTTCACCGCCAACGCGGCACTCAACATCCTGGCCTGCTTCCTGGCGCCCCGTTTCATCGCCAGAGTGGGGCCAAGACGCACCCTGCGCATCGGCCTGCTGGTGCTGCTGCTCTCCGCCATCGCCTTGACCCTGGCCATGCACATCGAGCATCCGCTGGCCATGATGGGCCCGGTGTTCCTCTCCAGTATCGGCTTTGCCATGATCCTGGGCGCGGCCGCCGGCATGGCGCTGGCACCGTTCGGCCACTGCGCCGGCACCGCCGCCGCCCTGCTCGGTCTGTTCCAGATGAGCGGCTCAGGTGCGCTGGTGGGCTTCATCGGTGTACTGATGCATGATCCGCTCAGCCAGCTGGCGCTGCACATGTGGCTGCTGCTGCCCCCCCTGCTGATGCTGATGACCCGCCAGGGCCGGCGCTTGTGTTTGCAATAAATCCTGTGCTCTGATGGGCACACTCAGGGGGCCTTGGGCCCCTTTCTTTATTTGGCAGGCAAGGGTTTGCCTGCGCCCCGTGACACAGCTACCCGTGGAGAAAACCGGATGAGCCACACAATCAATGCCGCCCTGGTGGGCTACGGCTTTGCAGGCCAAACCTTTCACGTCCCGTTTCTGACCAGCACGCCCGGGCTCTCCCTCGGCTGGGTGGTGAGCCGCGATGCCGCCAAGGTGCAGGCCGAGCTACCCGGTTGCCGGGTCGGTTCGCTGGCCGAGGTGCTGGCGGACCCGTCGGTCGACCTGGTGGTGATCGCCACCCCCAACGACACTCATGCCCCCATCGCCCGTGAGGCCCTGCTGGCCGGCAAGCACGTGGTGATCGACAAGCCGTTCGCCCTGGATTTGGCCGAGGCGAAGGCGCTGGTCGAGCTGGCGGAGAAGCAGCAGCGGCTGCTCAGCATCTTCCACAACCGGCGTTGGGACGGTGACTTTCTCACCGTACGCCGCCTGCTGGTGGAAGGAGCGCTCGGCCAAGTTGCCCAGTTCGAATCCCACTTCGATCGCTATCGTCCCGAGGTGCGCCAGCGCTGGCGCGAGGCGGGCGGTCCGGGCTCCGGTCTCTGGTTCGATCTCGGCCCCCACATCCTCGATCAGTCGCTCCAGCTGTTCGGTCAACCGGACTGGCTGCAGGCGGATCTGGCTCAGCAGCGCCCCGGTGCCCTGGCGGATGACTACTTCCACGTGGTGCTCGGCTATGGCGAGATGCGGGTCGTGCTGCACGGCAGTTGCCTGGTGTCGGCCACCATGCCGCGGTTTGTCATCCACGGCAGCGAGGGCTCCTTCATCAAGTTCGGCATGGATGTGCAGGAGGAGCAGCTCAAGCTCGGCAAGCGGCCGCCGGCGGCAGACTGGGGAGTGGACAACGAACCCGGCCAGCTCAGCCGGATCCGCGACGGTCAGCTGCTGCAGCAGAGCGTGGCCGGCGAGGCAGGTGACTACGGCGCCTACTATCGCGGCGTCTGCGCCGCCATCCGTGGGGAGGGGGCGAACCCGGTGCCGGCCGGCGAGGCGCTGGCTGTGATGGCGCTGCTGGACCTGGCTCGCGACAGCGCCCGCGAGGGTAAGCGGCTGGCTTGTCAGATCCTGTCTGATTGAGGCGCAGTCCGCGCGTGGTTGCCGGCACAATGCAATAGCCGTTTATTGCCAGCAACCACGGGGCCTGTGGCGTTTTATTGTACAAAACTGCGCCGTTTGCAGTGTTTTGTATTAATGTTTGTCGTTGTAGTAGTTCTTTTCATCCAGCCAACGAGAAAATATCATTGTGATACTCGTTTTCATTGGGCGCGTATGGGGATATATTTCGCGCGCCTCTTGGCTCCCGGCATATGGGTTTTTCACCGGGTGAAAGGACGCACTGTGATGGTTGTACCAACCATCTCTCCATATTTTTCTGAGGGTATGCACATGAACAAAGTACTGGTAGCCGGTATCCTGGGTCTGATGTTGACCGCTTGTGGTCAGAAAGAAGAAGCCGCCGCTCCGGCTGCTACTCCGGCCGCCGACGTTGCTGCAACTGTTGAGAAAGCCGCTAGCGAAGCCACCTCTACCGTAGAGAAGGCCGCTTCCGAAGCGACTGCAACCGTTGAGAAGGCTGCCGCTGACGTAGCCACCAAGGCAGAAGCCGCAGTGAGCGATGCCAAGGCCAACTAAGCCTGCACCTCATCTGAAGAACGGGCCCGAAGGCAACTTCGGGCCCGTTTTTTTATGCCCGTTCCCCGCCTTTGACAGGATTCTTGCCGGCCCGAGAACCGGCTAGAGTGCCGGGTTGAGGCGCGCGGTGAGGATATGATCCTCCCAGCGGCCGTTGATCATCAGGTAGTCTTTGGCGTATCCCTCCCGCTCGAAGCCGAGCCGCTCGAGCAGGGCGCCACTGCGCTGATTCGACGGCATGTAGCCGGCCATGATGCGGTGCAGGCCGTGTTCCCGGAACAGGTAGTCGATGCCGGCCTCGACAATTTCCTGCATCAGCCCCTGTCCCTGGTGGGCCTGGTCGATGGCGTAACCCAGATGGCAGGCCTTGAAGGCGCCCATCAGGATGTTGGTGAAGTTGCAGGTGGCGATCACCTGCTCACCATGGGGATCGAGCGCCACCAGATGCACCCCGCTGCCATTGAAGAACTGGCCGTAGCTGTCGCGCAGCCGGCCGTGCCAGTGGCTCAGGGTGTAGAAGCTCTCGTCCCGGCTGGGCTCCCAGGGGGCGAGGTGGGCGCGGTTGCGCAGATAGAAATCCAGCATCAGATCGGCCCGTTCGGGGGGCAGTATGGTGAGCTGGCAGCGGGCCGTGCACAGGTGTGGCAGCGCCATCAGTGATCCCTCTGCCTGAGCCACTCATCGCGCAGCAGGCTGTAGTGAACGTGATCCACGATGCGGTCGGCCAGCCGCTCGGCACGGCGGGTGATCCCCTCCTGCTGCATGCCGAGGCGCTCGCAGACGGCCCGGCTGGGCTCGTTGTCGGTGGCGGCGCTGATCTCCACCTTCTCCATTCCCATCTCCTCGAAGGCGTGATGGATCAGGGCCTGGCAGGCGCGGGTGATGATGCCGTTGCCCTGCCAGCGTTCGGCCAGCCAGTAGCCGATGCTGACCTTGGCCAGCGCCCGGTCGATCTGGTTGTAGCCAATGACGCCGACCACTTCCCCCTGATACTCGATGGCGGTGGTCAGCCCTTCGCCGCGGGCAAACTTCTCGATGGCATGGCGGATGAAGGTGGCGCTGTCGGCGGGCTGCTGAATGTAGGGCGGCCAGGGCAGCCACTGGGTCAGGTAGTCGCGGTTCTCCCGACACAGGGCAAAGAGTTCGCTGGCCATGTCGGGCTGCAGGAACAGCAGCGCCAGCTCGTCGTCCAGTTGCCATGAAAACATCCGCACCTCCCCTCCAGTCAGAGCCCGACGCGGGCCGCCAAACCGCCAATGTAGCCAATCAACCCCTTGTACGCCAAGGGTTTTCCATCTGTTCTTGCGCCCCGCCATCCCCATATGGAGGGGCGGTTGGTGGCAGCCAGAAAGCGCCTGGCCATTGTTCGGCTTTTTTTGGTGTTATTCGCCATTTTGAACTCTTCTCACGCTACCAAACAGGGGCAACAGCAGATCCTGCTATGGGTTTGTGCTGCTCTGTCACATATGACAGGCAGCAATCTTGAGCGTGCCAACTAGTGTAGGAGCGCCGGGCAACGGACCCGACGTGTAATCTTCATCGACTTAAGGAAAAGACGGATGAACAAAGTCTATTTGGCCGTGGTATTGGCCTGCTGGGGAAGCGCAGCGCTGGCTGCAGAACAGGTGAATGTGCATCAGGTTGCGGGCATTCAGGGGGCGCCGAGCGGCGCTGCCGGTGTGAGCGCACTGGCAGGGGATGGCGAGTTTCGTCAGGTGCGGGCGGTCAAGCTGCCCAACGGTCAGCAGCGGGTACGCTATGAGCAGACCTGGCACGGGATCCCGGTGTGGGGCCAGGTGCTGGTGGCCGAGCAGTCCCTCGGCGGGCAGATCAGCCAGGTCTCCGGCCAGATCCTGCGCCAGATCGATGCCGACGTGGCCAGCCCGACCGCCGCCCTGTCGCCGGCCGATGCCGCCAGCAAGGCGCGGGCCGGGGCCAAGGGCAGCAACGAGCGGGTCAAGCTGTTCGTGATGCAGGATGAGGCCGGTCAGGCCCGCCTGGTCTATCTGGTCTCCTGGCTGGCGGCGAGCGACGAGCCAAGCCGCCCCTTCGTGGTGATCGATGCCCAGAACGGCAGCGAGCTCAAGCGCTGGGAAGGGATCAACCACAAGGACGCCACCGGCCCGGGTGGCAACGTCAAGACCGGCAAATATTTCTACGGCGCCGACTTCGGCCCGCTGCTGGTGGACGACAACTGCCGGATGACCAGCCCGAACGTGGACACCCTCAACATGAATCACGCCACCACGGGCGGCGCCATTCATCAGTTCACCTGCCCGGAGAACACGGTCAAGGAGATCAACGGCGCCTACTCGCCGCTCAACGATGCCCACTACTTCGGCAACGTGGTGTTCGACATGTACCGCAACTGGTACAACACGGCGCCGCTGACCTTCAAGCTGAAGATGCGGGTGCACTACAGCCGCAACTACGAGAATGCCTTCTGGGACGGCAGCCAGATGACCTTCGGTGACGGCGCCACCACCTTCTACCCGCTGGTGAGCCTGGACGTGGCGGCCCACGAGGTGAGCCACGGTTTTACCGAGCAGAACTCCGGGCTGGTCTACTCCGGTCAGTCGGGCGGCATCAACGAGGCCTTCTCCGACATGGCGGGGGAAGCTGCCGAGAACTTCATGAAGGGCAGCAACGACTGGCTGGTGGGCGCCCAGATCTTCAAGGGCAACGGCTCGCTGCGCTACTTCGAGGATCCGACCCGGGACGGCAGTTCCATCGGCCATGCCAGCGACTACTACGATGGCATCGACGTGCACCACAGCTCCGGTGTCTACAACCGCGCCTTCTATCTGCTGGCCAACACCAGCGGCTGGAACACCCGCAAGGCCTTCGAAGTGTTCGTGCTGGCCAACCGCCTCTACTGGGGCGCCAACACCACCTTCGATCAGGGTGCCTGCGGGGTGACCAAGGCCGCCACCGATCTGGGCTACAGTGTGACCGACGTGGCGGCAGCCTTTACCACCGTGGGGGTCAATGCCTCCTGTGGCGGTACCACGCCGCCGCCGGGCAGCGTGCTGCAAAACGGGGTGCCGGTGAGCGGTCTCTCCGCTGCCAAGGGTGGCAAGTTGAACTTCACCATCGACGTGCCGGCCGGCAAGAGCCAGCTGGTGATCGCCAGCAGCGGCGGCACCGGCGATGCGGATCTCTATGTGAAGTTCGGCAGCGTGCCGACCAGCAGCAGCTATGACTGCCGCCCCTACAAGAGCGGCAATGCCGAGACCTGCACCCTGAACTCGCCCAAGGCGGGGACCTGGAACGTGCAGCTGAGCGCCTACAGCGCCTTCTCGGGGGTGACCCTCAAGGCCAGCTACTGAGCCTGAGTTACCGTAACAGTGATAGAGCGCCGGACTTGTCCGGCGCTTTTTTTATGCGGATTTGCCCGCCCAGCGCCGGGCCAGGGTACGGGCGGCCTCCAGCACCCGCTCCTTGGCGGGATTGGGCCGTTTGCCGCTGCGCCAGGCCATCATCACATCCCAGTGATCCGGCGGCAGATCCACCACGTCCAGCTGCACCAGCCGGCCGAACTCCAGATCCCGGGCGATGGCGAGCGCTGGCATCAGGGTGATGAAGCCGTGCTCCAGCGCCAGCTCCCGCGCCGCGCTGGCGGGCTGGATGGCGTGCAGCGGGCTCGCCACCTGGCGCAGCAGGCGCAACTGCAGGATCAGCTCGTCGCAGCCGGTACCCCACTGCTGGGGGGCCAGCCGCTCGTTGGCGATGTCCTGCAGGGTCAGGCCCTGCCGCCCGGCCAGCGGATGGGTGGCGCAGGCTACCGCGATGATGGGGGAGCGATAGAGTAGTTCGAGTTGAATGCCGGCGATGGCGGGACACTTGAGGATGAAGCCGACGTCGGTCTCGCCGGTCAGCAGCTCCTGCATGATGATGCCGGAGTGATCGGTGTTGCAGCGGATCTCGAAGGTCTCGTCGACCAGTGCCAGCAGCAGGGGGCCGAACACCACGGTCGTCAGGGAGGGCAGGCAGGCGAGCCGGATGCGCGGTAGAGCTGGCGCTCCCTGCATCGCCAGGCGACCCCCTTCCAGCGCACTCAGTGCCGCACTCGCGGCAGGCAGGAATTGCTCGCAGGCCGGGGTGGGGGTGGCACCGCGCCGATGGCGACGAAACAGGGGTTGGCCCAGATCCTGTTCCAGCACGGCGATCCGCTGGCTCACCATGGGTTGTGACCAGCCGCGCACGGCGGCCGCCTTGCTGAAGCTGCCGCGATTGACCACATCCAGCAGCAATTGCAGATCGTCGAGGGTCATAGCCATAACATAATCCAATATAAAATATAGCCAGTTGTCGGCTACCACTATATCTGGCGTCCTTCCAGAATAGCAGTATCAATCGTTGTGCTTTGGCATATTGCCATATCGGTTCAGGGGCTCGTTGCACCTTGAGCCCGTTTGGTGACGGCGTCATTCGGGCGATGAGACGAATTAATCGGAATGTCATCAGAAAGCAGGGGACGGGTAGTCATGGTGGAGCGGGCGAGGCGGTTGGGGCGGTGGTTTTTGGCGTTGGATTCCCTGTTGGTGATCCTGGGGTTCTTCGTGGTAATGCCCATGATCAGCCTGCGTTTCGTGGATCAGCTCGGCTGGGCGGCCGGGGTGGTCGGGCTAGCGCTGGGGTTGCGCCAGCTGACCCAGCAGGGGCTGGGCATTCTGGGCGGCTCGCTGGCGGACAAGTTCGGCGCACGGCCGCTCATCGTGGGCGGCATGCTGCTGCGGGCGGCGGGGTTTGCCAGCCTGGCCTATGCCCAGAGCGGGCTGGAGCTGATCCTCTCCTGCATCATCTCGGGGCTGGGAGGCTGTCTGTTCGATCCGCCCCGCGCCGCGCTGGTGATCAAATTCACCCGGCCCCGTCAGCGGGGGCGCTACATCTCGTTGTTGATGATGCTGGAGAGCGCCGGCGCCGTGGTGGGGGCCCTGCTCGGCAGCTGGCTGCTCAACTTCGACTTCGAATATGTCTGTCTGCTGGGGGCCGGCCTGTTTGTCTGCGCCGCGCTGTGCAACCTGCTGATCCTGCCCGCTTATAAGCTCTCGGTGCGACCGACCCCGATCCGCGCCGGTCTCGGCCAGGTGCTGGCGGACAAGGCGTTCTGCCGGCTGGTGCTGATCCTGAGCGGCTACTACGCGCTCTGGGTCCAGGTGATGCTGATCTTCCCCATCCTGGTCAAGCAGATGGCGGGCACCACCACGGCGGTGGGCTGGATGTATACCCTGGAGACCGCCATCTCGCTGGCGCTGCTCTATCCGCTGGCGCGATATGGCGAGCGCCACTTCAAGCTGGAGAGCCGCTTGATGGCGGGGGTACTGTTGATGACCACCGGCATCGGGCTGGTGGCGTTTGCCAACACCCTGCCCGCGGTGTTCATGCTGCTGGCCTGCTTCTATCTGGGGATCGTCATCGCCGAACCGGCGCGGGAGACGCTGATGACTAAACTGGCGCAGCCGGGGGCACGCGGCAGCTACATGGGCTTCAGCCGGCTGGGGCTGGCGCTGGGGGGCATGACGGGTTACGTGGGGGGCGGCGCGCTGCATGACTACGCCATGCTGCAGGGGCAGCCCTGGTTACCCTGGCTGGTGCTGGGCACGGTCGGGGTGACGACTTTGCTGCTGCTGGTGAACTGTTTTCACCGCGAGCCGAGTCTGGCGCGGGTCGACATCTGACGGGCAATAAAAAACCGGCCGCTGGGCGGCCGGTAAAAAATACAGTAGGCAATTCAGGGAAGACTTAGAAGTTGTACTGCAGGGCCACGGCGACCACGTCGTCGGTGTTCTTGCCCAGCGAGTTGGTGTGGGATTTATCGCCGTTGTTGTCCAGCAGGTTGATCTTGTAATCAACGTAGGCGTTGAAGTTGTCGGTGAAGTTGTACCAGGCACCGATGGAAACGTACTCGGTGGCGGTGTCATCGATGCCGCGAGCGTTGTCCTTCACGTCGGTACGCAGGTAGGCCAGGGACGGCTTGAACTTGCCGAAGGCGTACTGGGCGACGGCTTCGTAGCCATCCATCTTCTCGGCGTAGCCGTTGAAGGTGCTGACGTACATGTGGTCTTCACCGTGGGAGTAGGTGGCAGCCAGGTAGAGGTCGCCGACGGCGTACTTGGCACCGACACCGTACAGCTTGGCATCGCGGTCACCACCGAAGGCGGCGTTGGCGGCCTGCTCGTCGGTCTTGCCAGCCTGGTTGTAGGCAGTACCCAGGCTCAGGCCCATGTCGAAGTCATAGTTGGCGGACACGGCGAAACCTTCAGCAGAACCCTTCGGATTCCAGGTGCTGTTGGCGCCGGTCAGGTTGGAGCGATCGGCATTCTGCGGATCGTTGTTGCCGGTGAACTGGGCACCCAGGGTCAGGCCCTGATAGGTGTAGATGTACTGGGCCAGGCCGTTGGTACGACCGGTACCGAATATTTCGGTGTCCTTGCCCAGACCGTCACCACCCCACTCTGGCAGCACGTCGGTGTAGTTGTTCACGGCTTTGGTGAACAGACCATCCTGACGGCCGTAGCTGAAGGCACCGAAACGATCGTGCTTGATGCCGGCGTAGGCATAACGCAGCTCGTCGTTGTCGGAGCCGGAGACCGGCAGGTTGTATTCAGCGAAGCCGAACGCGGTCAGCTCGTTGTCGATCTTGGTTTCGCCGGCAACGTGCAGACGCAGGTAGCTCTGGTCACCTTCAGAACCGTTGTCATCAGTGCCGTAGTACATGCCTTGAGCGCGACCACCGATGTCGAGTTTGGTGTCGTTCTGGTTGTAGACGGTAGCGGCTTGCGCACCACCGGCCAGCAGCACGCTGGAGATGGCCATGGTCAATGCTGTCTTTTTCATTGTTCGTTCCTCTGGTGTAAACACTGTCGGACCTGTGCTCGGCCCTGTTGATCGGTTTCTGTTCCGATGCCCCAGAGTAGATCTGCGAACCCGCGAATTCAACTCCGAAGTGCAACACCCGCCAAATCAAGCAACCTGTCGTAGTTCATCAAACACGATCTGCGGTTG